>DOWQ01000269.1 GCA_003519485.1 Streptomyces sp.
CGGCCGCCGTCGGCGTGCCGCCGGCCGAGCTCAGTCCGTGGTCGCGCCCGCGGCCACCCCGCCCGACTGCAGCCCGGTGTGGGCCTCCGCGTCGGTGCGCGCCTTCCCCCGGGCCCGTCTCGCCGGGCCAAACCAGCCACAGGTGCAGCGGGCCAGACAGAAAGCGCCTCGCTCGGCTGTGCTGGTCCGGTGGTCCTCGTCCCGCGCCGGGTGACTCGAAGGGGCTGGCTCACACACCCGTCCACGGTACCGGCCGTGACGGCCGGCCCGTGGCCGTCGTTAGGGAAGCGAGTTACCGCGGGTCTACTGGGGGTGCCCAACCGATGGTGGTGCAGCAGCACGGACGCAGGGGCGGAGCTGTCGCTTTCGTCGTGGCCGCAGGCCTGACGGTCGGTGCCGCCGCGACGACCGGCTGTTCCGAGATGGGCGCGATGGCCGCCGACGAGCGGTCCGCCGCCGACGGGCTGGCCCTGGTGCGCCGCGCCGCCGACGTCCTCGTGCGGTCCGGCAGCTCCATGGCCCGTACGTCCATGGAGACGGCGAACGGCGGCACCCGGGTCACCATCCGCGGGAGCGGCCGGTTCGACTACGGCGAAGGGCTGGGCCGGCTGCGCGTCGTCCTGCCGGAGGACGCGGCGGGTTCGGAGGAGCACCGGCCGGTCACGGAGCTGCTCGCGCCCGGCGAGCTGTACATGAAGGACCGGGGCGCGGGCGTGCCCGCCGACAAGTGGGTGCGGATCGACACGACCGGCCTGGCCGACGGGAATCTGGTGACGGGCGGCGCGACGGACCCGCTGTCCGCGGCCGAGCTGCTGCGCGGCGCGCGGAAGGTCACCTACGTCGGAGAGGCCAGGGCCGAGGAGGACGGTGCGGCCGTCCGGCACTACCGGGGGACGGTGGACATCCGCAAGGCGGCGGCGGAGGCGTCACACGCGCGGGGTGCGCTGGCCGCGGCGGCGAAAGGGTTTTCGACCAGCGTGGTGCCGTTCGATGTCTTCCTCGATGAACAGGGCAGGCTCCGCAAGGTCCGGCACCGCTTCACCTTCTCCAACGCTCCGCAGGGAGCGGACGGGGTGCAGGTCGTCTCGACCACGGTGCTGTACGCGTTCGGGGTCCGGGTCGATGTCGAGCTGCCGCCGGAACGGGAGATCTACGCGGGGACGATCGACGTCACCCGCTCGTAAGGTCCTGGCAGGCAGCAGGCAGCAGGCAGCAGGCAGCAGGCAGCAGGCAGCAGGCACAAGATCGGGAGGCCGGGGGGACGGGGGAGAGGCGCGGACCGGTAGCGCACGTTCCGGACCACTGGCGGGGCGGGGTGGCCCGCCGGGCGGGATGGAAATGGTCCGTCCGTGCCATGCGCGTTCCGTGCCCGGCTCCCTACTCTGGGCTGTATCCGGAAAGCAGGCAATGCTCGTGAAGGAGGCGGCACCAGTGGTGATGTCCCGCGGCTCGACGGTCCATGACCGGGTGGCTCTCGCCGAGATCGAGCTGTGCGGCGAGCTGATGATCGCCGCCTCGTCCGCCGTGGGGGAGCGGCTCAGCCCGGACCGTATCGACGAGGTGCTGAGGGTGGCCGACGAGCCGCCCGCGCGGCTCGTCCAGCCCTTCGACTTCCGGCGGGACTAGCGGTTTCCGGGAGGAACCGGCCAGAAGCAGCGCAGGCCGGACCGGCGATTTCCGGCCGCCCCGCTGTCGGAGTCTCAGGTGCGGAGCAGCCGGGCGATGGCGGCGGTCGCTTCCGCCACCTTCTCGTCGATCTCCTTGCCGCCCTCGACGGCGGCGGCCGCGACACAGTGCCGCAGATGCTCCTCCAGCAGCTGGAGGGCGAAGGACTGGAGCGCCTTGGTGCCCGCGGAGACCTGGGTGAGTATGTCGATGCAGTAGACATCCTCCTCGACCATCCGCTGGAGGCCGCGAACCTGGCCCTCGATCCGGCGCAGCCGCTTGAGGTGCTGGTCCTTCTGTTTGCTGTAGCCGTGGGTGGCGGTCTCCGTGGGGGTCATGGTTCCTCCCGTTGTCTCTGTGAGCCGGTCTCGGCCGCTACTGCGGCATATACCCCGTCCGGGTATATGATAACGGGGTTTGCGCCCGGATGCCGGGGCCCCCTGACGGGCATGCTCTCCGATGGGCGACACTGAGGATCGCCGGTTAGCCGTGGCCGGATGATGCGCCTAGCATCAGCCCGACCGAATCCATGCACCCCGAGGACCTCACGTGCGCTTTCGTCTGACTCCCAGGGAGACGAGCTTCTACGACATGTTCGCCGCCTCCGCGGACAACATCGTCACAGGTTCGAAGCTCCTGATGGAACTGCTCGGTGCGGACTCCTCCGCCCGGGTCGAGATCGCCGACCGGATGCGGGCCGCGGAGCACGCGGGGGACGACGCGACGCACGCGATCTTCCACCAGCTGAACTCCTCCTTCATCACGCCCTTCGACCGCGAGGACATCTACAACCTGGCGTCGTCGCTCGACGACATCATGGACTTCATGGAGGAGGCCGTCGACCTGGTCGTCCTGTACCAGATCGATACGCTGCCGAAGGGCGTCGACCAGCAGATCGAGGTCCTGTCCCGGGCCGCGGAGCTGACCGCCGAGGCGATGCCGAACCTCCGCACGATGACCAACCTCACCGAGTTCTGGATCGAGATCAACCGGCTCGAGAATCAGGCCGACCAGATCCACCGGAAGCTGCTCGCGCACCTCTTCAACGGCAAGTACGACGCCATGGACGTGCTCAAGCTCAAGGAGATCGTGGATGTGCTGGAAGAGGCGGCCGACGCCTTCGAGCATGTGGCCAACACGGTCGAGACCATCGCGGTCAAGGAGTCCTGACCAACGGTGGACACTTTTGCACTCATCGTGACCATCGGGGTCGCGCTCGGATTCACGTACACGAACGGATTTCACGACTCCGCGAACGCCATCGCGACCTCGGTCTCCACCCGCGCGCTGACTCCGCGTGCGGCGCTGGTCATGGCGGCGGTGATGAACCTCGCGGGCGCCTTCCTGGGCAGCGGGGTCGCCAAGACCGTCAGCCAGGGAGTCATCGAGACCCCGCACGGCCAGCGGGGCATGGCGATCCTCTTCGCCGCACTCGTCGGCGCCATCGCCTGGAACATGATCACCTGGTACTACGGGTTGCCGTCCAGTTCCAGCCACGCGCTCTTCGGTGGCATGGTCGGCGCGGCGCTCGCCGGGTCCACCCAGGTCTTCTGGTCCGGAGTCGTCGGGAAGATCGTCATCCCGATGATCGTCTCGCCGATCGTCGGCCTCGGCATCGGCTATCTGATGATGACCGGCATCATGTGGGGTTTCCGGAAGTCCAATCCGCACAAGGCAAAGCGCGGCTTCCGTATCGCCCAGACGGTGTCGGCCGCCGCCATGGCGCTCGGCCACGGCCTGCAGGACGCGCAGAAGACCATGGGAATCGTGGTGATGGCGCTGGTCATCGCCGATGTTGAGTCCTACGGTGAGACGATCCCGATCTGGGTCAAGATCGCCTGTGCGCTGATGCTCTCGCTCGGTACGTACGCGGGCGGCTGGCGCATCATGCGGACGCTCGGCCGGCGGATCATCGAGCTGGACCCGCCGCAGGGCTTCGCCGCGGAGACCACGGCGTCCTCGGTGATGTACGCCGCCTCGTTCATGTTCCAGGCGCCGATCTCCACCACGCACGTCACCACCTCGGCGATCATGGGTGTGGGCGCGACCCGGCGGGTCAAGGCGGTCCGTTGGGGCGTCGCCAAGAACATCATCATGGGCTGGGTGATCACAATGCCCGCGGCGGCGGCGGTCGCCGCGCTGCACGAGTCCGGGATCGAGGTGGTCATGCTTACCGGCGACAACGAGGCGACCGCCCAGCGCATCGCCGAGCAGCTCGGCATCGACACCGTGATCGCCGAGGTCCTCCCCGGGGACAAGGCGGCGAAGGTCGCCGAGCTGCAGCAGGCCGGCAAGACAGTGGCGATGGTCGGCGACGGCGTCAACGACGC
>DOWQ01000273.1:0-2709 GCA_003519485.1 Streptomyces sp.
GCCGATATGGAAGGCGTCCAGGCCCGCGTCGAGCAGGGTGGGCAGATGGTCGAGGCGCAGGCCGCCGCCGGCCATCAGGCGGGGCTCGTAGCCCGGATGGCCCCGGTGGGCCGCCTCGGCCAGCAGTACCGGCAGGCCGTCGTCCACGCCGGAGGCGGACCCGGCCGTGAGGTAGGTATCGAGGCCGGGCAGGTCGGCGAGCTGCTTGCGCAGGGCGTCGCGGTCGGCGGCGCGGTCGATCGCGCGGTGGAAGGTCCACGCGCAGCCCTCGATCACGGCGATCAGCGACTCGACCGCGACCAGGTCCGGATGCCCCTCGTGATCCAGGAACCCCAGTACGAATTCCTCGGCGCCCTCCGCGCGGAGCCCTTCCGCCAGCGCGCACAGCGCGTCGGTGTCGCCGGCCCCGAAGCCGGCCGAAGCGCGCAGCATCACCCGTAGCGGTAGGTCCACGGTGGCCCGGACGGCGGCGAAGGTCTCGCGGGACGGGGACAGGCCGTCGGCGGCGATATCGGTGACCAGTTCGAGGCGGTCCGCCCCGCCGGCCCGTGCGGCCGCGGCGTCGGCGGCGTCGAGGGCGATCACCTCGAGGATTGGTCTAGACATGTGCCCAAGATTGCCATACGCCGACCGGGTCCGACAGTCGGTGGCCCACAATTGGCTCATGGCCGTCACTCTTCTCGACCGTTGGACCGCCCTTCTGCGCCCCTGCCAGGAGGGCCCGGGGCCCGACCCGGAGCCGTACGGAGCGAACCTCCTCGCGCGCTGGGGCGAGCCGCAGCGGCGCTACCACACCACCGCCCACCTGACGGCCGTCCTGGACCGGATCGACGAGCAGGCCGGTCACAGCGCGGATCCGGACGCCGTACGGCTCGCCGCCTGGTTCCACGACGCCGTCTACCGCCCGGACCGCTCCGGGAACGAGGAGCGCAGCGCCCGGCTGGCCGAGCTGGCCCTGCCGGAGGCGGGGGTGTCCCCGGCCCGTACGGCGGAGGTGGCCCGCCTCGTGCGGCTCACCGCCACCCACGACCCGGCGCCCGGCGACACCGACGGCGAACTGCTGTGCGACGCGGACCTGGCGGTGCTGGCCGGTTCCCCCGAGGCGTACGCGGCCTACGCGGCGGCCGTACGCGAGGAGTACGGGTTCGTGCCGGACGACGCCTTCCGCGCGGGCCGCGCCGAGATCCTGCGCGGCCTGCTCGCGCTGCCGCGGCTCTACCGCACGCCGGAGGGGGAGCGCTGGGAGAGCGCCGCCCGGCACAACCTCGGCACCGAGCTGGAGCTGCTCACGGCCTGAGGGGAATGGCGCACGCCCGAGTGGTGTTCAAGCCAGTCATGCCCTCCGCTCGAATGCCCGTTGCCGTCCACATGCTCGGCTTGTCAGTCTTTGCCCTTGGAACCTCCGAGTTCATGCTGTCCGGGCTGCTGCCGCCGATCGCCGAGGACATGGGCGTCAGCATCCCGCAGGCAGGGCTGCTGATCTCCGCGTTCGCGATCGGCATGGTCGTGGGCGCACCGCTGCTCGCCGTGGCGACCCTCCGGCTGCCCCGCCGGGCGACCCTGATCGCCCTGCTCTCGGTCTTCGGCCTGGGCCAGATAGCCGGCGCACTCGCCCCGAGCTACGAAATCCTCTTCGCCTCACGCGTCGTCAGTGCCCTCGCCTGCGCGGGCTTCTGGGCGGTCGGCGCGGCGGTCGCGATCGCGATGGTGCCGGTGAACGCCCGGGCCCGGGCGATGGCGGTCATGATCGGCGGCTTGAGCATCGCGAACGTCCTCGGCGTCCCGGCCGGCGCGTTCCTCGGCGAGAGCCTGGGCTGGCGGTCGGCGTTCTGGGCCGTCGCGGCGGCCTCGGCGGTGGCGCTGGTCGGGGTGATCGCCCTGATCCCCCGCATCCCGCTGCCGGCCGTCCACCCCAAACTCCGCGACGAGATACGCATCTACGGTGACCGGCAGGTCTGGCTCGCCATCGTCACCACCGCACTCGCGGGCGGCGGCGTCTTCTGCTTCTTCAGCTACCTCGCCCCGCTGCTCACGGATGTCGCCGGACTGGCCGCGGGCTGGGTCCCGACCGTGCTCGCCCTGTTCGGCATCGGGGCCCTGATCGGCACCGCGGTCGGCGGCCGCATCGCGGACGCCCACCTCTTCGGCGTCATGATCAGCGGTACGGCGGCCTCCACGGTCCTGCTCGTCCTCGTGACCCTGGCGGCCGACATCCCGTTCGTCGTGGTGACGCTGTCGTTCCTGCTCGGCGTCTCGGCCTTCTACACGGCTCCCGCGCTCAACGCCCGGATGTTCAACGTCGCGAACTCCGCCCCGACCCTGGCCGCCGCGACGACCACCGCCTCCTTCAACCTCGGCAACGCGGGCGGCCCGTGGCTCGGCGGCACCGTCATCGACGCCGGCCTCGGCTACGCCGCCACGGCCTGGGCGGGCGCGGCGCTGACGGCGGTCGGAATCGTCACGGTGGTCCTGTCCCTCCGCTTTCACCGCCGCCCCCCGACCCGAGTGGTCGCCACCTCGACCCCGGCCCCGGAGGGCGTAACGGCCACGACGTAGGAGCGGGTCGGTGCCCTTGGCCCGGAGTGCTCGTTCGGGTGCCCCTGTGCTTGGGTGGCCTCGGGTTCGGGGTTCGGGGTGCTGCCCCGTGGGTTCGGGGTGCCCCTCGTTGCGCGGTGGCCGCGGTTTTGTCCGGGTGCCGGGGCCGGGTCC
>DOWQ01000273.1:2720-2907 GCA_003519485.1 Streptomyces sp.
CTCCTGCGGCCCCGACCCCTCCCATTGTTTCCGGCCGAGCGCCCAACGGCAAGACGGGGCTCATGGGCCCGCTCACCCCGCAGAGACGGGCATGCTCCTCGACCTCGCCGTTCGGCCCGTGGTGACCGGTGGATTCTGAGGATGGCCCGGCTGGATGAAAGTCCTCATCCCAGCGGCCCCTTCTCCG
>DOWQ01000258.1:0-1767 GCA_003519485.1 Streptomyces sp.
CCTGGTGGTCGGGGTCGACCGCACCGAAGGCGGGGCCGCCGGCGAGGAACTGCGCCGCTACGGGGCCGACATCGTGGTCACGGACCTCGCCGAACTCCTGACCGCCCCGGACGCGCGCGCCGCCCCGAACCCCGGCGCGGACCGGAACCNNCCGGCGCGGACCGGAACCCCGGCGCGGACCGGAACCCCGGCCCCGCCCCGAACCCCGGCCACGCAGCCTCCGGTCCCACCGCTCGGCCCCGCACCGGGGAGGGTCCGGCATGAGGAAGTGGACCTGGTCCTACGAGGGCTACGACCCCGCCGAGGAGCGGCTGCGCGAGGCGCTGTGCACGCTCGGCAACGGCTACTTCGCCACCCGCGGCGCCGCGCCCGAGAGCGTGGCCGACGACGTGCACTACCCCGGCACGTACGCCGCGGGCTGCTACAACCGGCTGACCTCCACCGTGTCCGGCCGCCAGGTCGAGAACGAGGACATGGTCAACCTGCCGAACTGGCTCCCGCTGCGCTTCCGCCCCCACGACGGCGACACGCCGGCCGGCGCGCCGGCCACCCCGTGGCTCGCGCCCGACTCCGACGGCCTGCTGGAACACCGGCAGTCCCTCGACCTGCGCGCCGGCACCCTCACCCGGCACAGCCGGTACGAGGACACCCTCGGCCGCCGCCTGCGGGTGGAACAGACCCGCTTCCTGCACATGGAGGACCCGCACCTGGCCGTGCTGCGCACCGTGCTGGAGCCGGAGAACTGGTCGGGCGCCGTCGAGGTCGAGTCGGGCCTCGACGGCGAGGTGACCAACGCGGGAGTGACCCGCTACCGGGACCTGGCGGGCCGCCACCTCGGTGGCGTGACGACCGGGGCGGCGGAGCCGGACACGGTGTGGCTGCGCTGCCGTACCACTGAGTCCGGCATCGGGATCGGCATGGCCGCCCGGACGACCACCGACCCGGAGCCCGAGGCGTCGCGGCTGGAGCCCGGCACCGCGCAGACCCACCGGAGCCTGGTCCTGGCGGCCCGGCCGGGCAGCCCCGTCACCGTCGACAAGACCGTGGCCCTGCACACCTCCCACGACCCGGCCATCGGCGACCCGCTCCGGGCCGCGCTGGACCGGCTCGCGGGCGCGCCCCGCTACCCGCGGCTGCTCGACTCCCACCGCACGGCCTGGCACGAACTCTGGGAGCGCGCCGGGCTGGACGTGCCCGGCGAGGCGGGGCTCATCCTGCGGCTGCACCTGTTCCATGTGCTGCAGACGCTCTCCCCGCACACCGCGGAACTGGACGTCGGCGTCCCCGCCCGCGGGCTGCACGGCGAGGCGTACCGGGGGCATGTCTTCTGGGACGAGCTGTTCGTGCTGCCCTACCTCAACCTGCACTTCCCCGAGGTCTCGCGCGGGCTGCTCGACTACCGGCACCGGCGGCTGCCCCGGGCCTGCCGGTCGGCGCGCGAGGCGGGGCACGCCGGCGCGATGTACCCGTGGCAGAGCGGCAGCGACGGGCGCGAGGAGACCCAGGAGCTGCACCTCAATCCGCGCTCGGGGCGCTGGCTGCCCGACCACTCCCGGCTCCAGCACCACGTCGGCTCGGCGGTGGCGTACAACGTGTGGCGCTACTGCGAGGCGACCGGCGACACCGAATACCTGCACACCAAGGGCGCCGAGACGATGGTGCAGATCGCCCGCTTCTGGGCCGGCGCCGCCGTCCACGACCCGGCGCTCGGCCGGTACCGCATCCGCGGCGTCGTGGGGCCCGACGAGTACCACGAGGGCTACCCGG
>DOWQ01000258.1:1906-5115 GCA_003519485.1 Streptomyces sp.
GACATCCGCCGGCTGGACCGGATCCTGGAGGCGGAGGGCGACACCGTCAACCGCTACCGGGCGTCCAAGCAGGCCGACGCGCTGATGCTCGGCTATCTCTTCCCGCCCGCCGAGCTGGCCCGGCTCTTCCGCCGCCTCGGCCACGACCTGGACGACGAGACGTGGCACGCGACCGTCGAGCACTATCTGCACCGCACCTCGCACGGGTCCACGCTCAGCGGCCTGGTGCACGGCTGGGTGCTGGCCCGGGTACGGCGCGCGGAGGCGTGGTCGTTCTGCCAGGAGGCGCTGCGGAGCGACGTCGCCGACATCCAGGGCGGCACCACCGCCGAGGGCATCCACCTCGGCGCCATGGCCGGCACCCTCGACCTCGTGCAGCGCGGACTGACCGGCCTGGAGCCCCGCGCCGAGGCCCTGTGGCTCGACCCGGCGCCGCTGCCGGAGCTCTCCTCGTACAGCTTCACCGTGCGCTACCACGAGCACTGGGGGGTGGCGATGCGGCTCAGCCCCGGCCGGCTGCGGATCGACGTACCGGAGTCGGAGGAGCCGCCGCTGCGCATTCTCCTGCCGGACCGGGCGGTCACCATCGAGCCCGGTGAGTCGTGCACGCTCGAACTGCCGCCGTCCTGAGCGGCGTTGGTGCTGCCGGCACCGGTTTCGGCTCCGGTGCTGCCGGCGGTGCCGATGCCCGCGCTGTCACAGCACCCGCACCGCGATGACGGCGATGTCGTCGCGGCCCGACTCCACGGGGTGCTCCGTCAGCTCGTCGCAGAAGACGTCGAGCGGCTCGCGGGCGAGCGAGGCCGCGTGCAGGCGGAGCCGTTCGAGCCCCCGGTCGATGTCCTCGTCCGGTGACTCCACCAGCCCGTCGGTGTAGAGGAGCAGCGTGCTGCCGGCCGACAGGGATGCCCGGGCGCTGCTGCGCTCCTCCTCCGGAAGCAGGCCGCCCAGCAGCAGATTCTGGGCGCTCTCCAGGAAGCTGGTGCCGCCGTCCGCGCGCACCAGCAGCGGGGGAGGGTGTCCGGCGACGGTGTACCAGAACCGCCAGTCGGGGGCCGCCCCGGTGTCGCCGACGTTCTCCACCCGGCCGAACGCGCAGGTCGCCGTGCCGCCCTCCGGATTGAGGAACTGGATGGCGGTGTCCATGCGGCGCATGATGTCGCCCGGGGGCTCCTGCCGGTCCACGGCGAGGCCGCGCAGCACATTGCGCAGCTGGCTCATGGTGACCGCGGCGTCGAGGTCGTGCCCGGAGACGTCGCCGATGATCAGGGTGGTCGCGCCGTCGGGGAGGACGAACGAGTCGTACCAGTCGCCGCCGACCTCGGCGGCGGTCGGGCTCGGCTGGTAGCGCGCCGTGATGCGCAGCCCCCCGACCTTCGGCGGCGCGCTGAGCAGGCTCCGCTGGAGCGCCAGGGCGACACGCTGGTGCGCTGGAACTCCATCGCGTGGCTCAGCGGGGCGTGAGCCAGTTCGAGCAGCTCCCGCATCAGGGACATGGCCGCCCCGTCGACGGGGTCGCGCCGGCCGCAGACGTAGGAGGTGATCACGGCCGCCACGGCACCGTCGACGAAGACCGGCACGATGACTCCGCTGTGGGCGCCGGCGCGGTCGAGCCATGGGCGTATGGCCGACACGGCGGCGTAGCCGGGCGTGGCCCCCGGCTCGAACGACACATGGACAGGGCGCCGTTCGCGGACGGCGCGCGCGAAGGCGCTGTCCTCCGGAATGGTCTCCGACCGGTACGGAGCTGTCGCCGGTGGCAGCCCGTCACGGGTGAGGGCGGCGACACGGCGGACAGTGATCGGGTCCCCGTCGCGCCAGAGGGCGGACTCCGGGAACAGATAGATGCCGCACTGGTCGGCGAGCGTGGGGACGATCACCCGGCTGAGGGCGGCGAAGGCGTCCGAAGCGCGGGCGGACTCCGTCACCGCCGCCGCGGCCCGGGCGAGGACCACCCGGCGCCGGTCCCGCCGCCAGCGCTCCTCGACATCGGTGCAGGCGCCGACCCACTCCACCACCGCCCCGTCCTCACGGATGGGTGCGGCGCGCAGCTCGCAGTGGCGGTAGGTGCCGTCGGCGTGCCGCAGCCGGTAGACGTACTCGAACAGATCCGGCACCTCGCGCACCGCCCCGGACCACGCCTCGGCCAACGACTCGCGGTCCTCCCGGTGCGCCGAGTTCAGCCAGCCGTCGCCGTGGATGTTCTCCCACGTCATCCCGGTGATGCGCTCTTAGGCCGGGCTGTGCTCGATGATGCGGCCCGCCGGGTCGGTGACCCACACCTTCTGGGTGCCGGCCACCACCAGGCTCTGGTAGCGGTGCAGCGCCCGGCGCCGCTCCTCGGCGAGGACGCGCAGCTGTTCCGAGGCGGTGACCTGCGTGGTCACCTCCACCGCGACGACCAGGATGCCGGGGCCGCCCTTCTCCTCGTCGACACTCGACATGCTGAAGTTGAAGTAGCGCTCCTCCACGAACCCGTCCGGGTAACGCACGGTCACGGGGGCGGCTGTCATGTGCCGCGGCGTCCCGGTGCGGAACACCTCGTCGAACCAGTCCAGGTACTCCCGCTCCCGCAGATCGGAAAAGGCCTCCCGGACCGGGACCCCCAGGGGCCGGTCGCCGCCGATGATCCGGCGGTACATCGCGTTCATGTAGACCAGCACATGTTCCGGACCGTGACTGACCAGCACCCCGACCGCCGCCGGATCGAACACCTCGAGGGCGAGGCCGCTGTGCGCCTTCTCCTCAGGACCTCTCATCACACCACCATTCTCCCTGTTCGACCGTTTTCCGCAGGGGGCTGGCCGGCCCGGGACGGCGTTACGGCAGCGGGGTGCCGCCGGTGGCGTTCAGGATTGCCGCGGTGATGTAGCTCGCCTCCTGCGAGGCCAGGAAGACATAGGCGGGCGCCATCTCGGCGGGCTGCGCGGGGCGTCCGAGCGGGGATTTCTTCCCGAACTCCTGGGTGTCGGGCAGCGTGGCGGGGATGAGGGGCGTCCAGACCGGTCCGGGGGCGACCGCGTTGACCCGGATTCCGCGCCCGGCCAGGTCGCCCGCGAGCGCGTGGGTGAAGGTGACGATGGCGCCCTTGGTGGTCGCGTAGTCCAGCAGGTGAGGCCCGGCCTTGTACGCCTGGACCGAGGTGGTGTTGATGATGCTGCCGCCCTCCGGGATGTGCGGCAGCGCCATCTTGCACAGCCAGAACATCC
>DOWQ01000257.1:0-677 GCA_003519485.1 Streptomyces sp.
CCTCCGAGATCGGCCGGGTAGGTCTCCAGCATTTCCTTCACCACGGTCACCGCTGATGCCTCCGTCCGGGCCGCGGGCCGGTGCCACCGCGGCATCCCGGACGCGCCTGCGGCCTCGGCCGTACGGTTAACACCCGTGCCGCGCCCCTAAACCCGCGCGCGGCGAGACGAGCCCTACGGGAGTTCGGTCAGCACCGCCATGGTGCGGCCCATGAGGCCGGGGACGTCGGCGCCCCGGTCACCCTTCATCAACCACTCCCCCAGCTGTACGGAACCGTCGACGACCAGCCGCACCCGCGGCATCCGGCGCTCCCGGTAGGCGGTGAGCAGCGCGTCGAGCGAGGTGTCCGTTGCAGGGCCCGTCAGCATCGCGGCGAGGACGGACACGTCCTCCAGGGACATCGCGGCGCCCTGGGCGAGGGTCGGCGGGCAGGCGTGGGCGGCGTCCCCGGCGAGGACGACCCGGCCGCGGTGCCAGGGGCCCTCGACCAGCAGTCGGTGGAACCAGGAGTAGTTGACCTGCGCGGGGTCGGTGATGCCGGCCCGGATCTCCGGCCAGGCGCCGCCGTATCCGGCGGCCAGCCGCCGCATCTCCTCGGCGTGCCGGGCCGGGTCCAGGGATGCGCGGTCCCGCGCGGGTTCGACCAGATAGGCGTAGAGGGAGTCCTTGCCGGTGGG
>DOWQ01000257.1:807-2875 GCA_003519485.1 Streptomyces sp.
CGGACCGCGTCGAGGAGGATGCGCTGGAGCACCGGGCGCCGGATGCCCAGAGAGGCCGGGAGGTCGACGCCGCCGGTCCGGATGTCCTCGGCCACGTGCAGCACGGTGCCGTCGGGGGCGGTCAGCCCCAGGCTGTCGAAGCCGAAGCCCTCTTCCCGTATCCGATCCCAGAGGCCCATCTCGCGCAGCACGCGCAGGGCGTTGCCCTGGAGGGTGATGCCCGATCCGCGGACGTTCCCGTCCGGGGTGGCCTCGACCAGGGCGACCGTGACACCGGCCCGGCGCAACAGCACGGTGAGGCCGTTGCCGGCCACGCCGCCGCCGACCACNNCGGCACCGCTCCTGCGGCGGGCCCGGGCACGGCGATCGCCTCAAGATGCCACACCGCGGGCCGGTGCGCCCCGCCCGGATGGGCGCTCAGCTGTCGCCCGGTGAGCACGACCGGCCGAGCATGGACCTGCGGCCGGCGGGTGGGCGTCGGCCCGGTCCTCCCGTACCCGGGGGACTCTCTCTGCCTTCCGCCGGGAGGACGGTCGGGCAGCCGGTGCCGTGCCGGGATACGGCGTCGGGCATCTCATCCGGGGTACGCGGGCGGTGAAAGGCCGGGCGGGACCGGGACCGGGAACGACCGATCGGCAGCTGCGATACGAGCGCGGTGCCCCCGGTGTCCGCCCGTGCCGGGCCTCCGGAGCACGGTGACGGCAGGTCACCCGTCCGGAGCCCGCACCGGACAGCCGGACGTGCATCCGTCCGGACCGACTGACGACGAAGGAAGGTGGTCCCCGTGCCGGGACGAGAGGAGCTCCCCTCGACCCTGGAGCGCTCACCCTCGGGCGCCCAGCGGACCTGGATCAAGGCGCACGACTCCGCGGTCGAGCAGTACGGAGAGGGTGAGCGGGCCCATCGCGTCGCCTTCAGCGCGCTCAAACACACGTACGAGAAGGTCGGCGACCACTGGGAGCGCAAGGAGGCCGGCCGCAAGGGGCCGTCCGACCGGCGCGCCGCCCAGCCCCGGCCGCAGAGCGGCCGGACCGGCGAGGGCGTGGACGAACAGGCGTCCAAGGAGCACCTCTACGACCTGGCCAAGCGGATGGGCATCGGCGGCCGCTCGCGGATGACGAAATCCGAACTGCTGGAGGCCGTGCGCAAGGAGAACCGCTCGCAGACCCGGCAGAGCCGTTCGCGGTGAGCCGCGGTCAGCCGGCGACCGGGGCCGCCGGGCCGGGCCGTCCGGCCGATGCCGCCCCGTCGGCGAGGGTGTTCCAGAACATCAGCTCGTAGGTCTGGAGCAGCCGCCCGTAGCGGTGGACGGCCGGCCCGCCGACGGCGTGCCCGGCATCGGTGCCCGACCGCACGGCGTCGAGGGCCTGTTCGGTGACCTCCGGGGCGGGGGCGGCGAAGAAGTCCAGGAAGCCGCACGCCTCGTCGTCGAAGCCGTAGTGCTGCCGCAGGGCCCGCGCGACCTCCGCGCAGTAGTTGCCCCACGCGGCGAAGTTGGCCGTCAGGGCGACGACCGCGTCGACCGGTTCCGCGTTGAGCGCGAGCCAGGCCACGTACGCCGGATACGCCTGGCAGCCGGCCCGGGGCTCGTANNCCGGTCCGCCAGGTGCAGGAAGCTGCGGCGGTCGGCGGCGATGATGTGCCGCTGTTCCAGGGCGAAGTCGGCGATCACCTGCCCGGGCGCCCCACCGTCGGCGAGGAGCGGGACGAAGCGGTTGCCGCCCGCGTCCGGGGCCAGTTCCCGTACGGCCTCCGCCAGGACCTCACGTGCCGATCGAGCCATCGCTCCGCCTCCCCGGTCCGGGTGCGCATCACAGTCCGCCCACGGTCTCACGGACGGCACCCGCCGGGGGCCCGGTTTCAGGCTCCGCGGCGGCGGTAGGCCCGCATCTTGGCACGGCTGCCGCAGACCTGCATCGTGCACCAGCGACTGCGTCCGGCGGGGCTTCGGTCGTAGTACGCCCAGCGGCAGTTGTCCGCCTCGCACGCCTTGAGCCGGAGCCAGCTGCCGTCGGCGGTCGCGGCGGCGATCGCCGCGGCGACGCGGGCCGTGAAGGCGGCGGCGCCC
>DOWQ01000045.1:0-11347 GCA_003519485.1 Streptomyces sp.
AGGGCGAACGCCTGATGGAACGGCACCTGGACGAGAACGCGTCCCGGCTGCTGCGCCGCCACCTGGAGGAGCAGGGCGTCGAGGTCCACACCGAGTGCCGGATCCGGGGCCTGCGGACCCGGCAGTCCCCGGCCGGTCGCGTGGTGACCGCCGTCGAGCCGGCCGACGGCTACCGGCTCGACGCGGACCTCGTCGTCCTCGCCTGCGGGGTGCGGCCCCGCACCGGTCTGGCGCACGCGGCCGGGCTGGCGATCGGCCGCGGCATCGTCGTGGACGACACGCTCCGCACCACGGACCCGCGGATTCACGCGATCGGCGACTGCGCCGAGCACGACGACGTCGTGCACGGCCTCGCGGGCGCCGCGCAGGAACAGGCCGACGTACTGGCCCGGGTGCTGGCCGGGGCGCCCGGCGCCGAGCTGCCACGCTACCGCGGCACCCGCGCCCTGACCCGGCTCAGCCTGCCGGCCTGGGCCGGGACCGGTGCCGGTGCTGCATCCAGGGCCGGTGCCGGAGCCGCTCATCTCGACCTCGCCGCCTTCGGCGAGACGACCGCGTCCCCCGGGGACGACGTCATCCACCTCTCCGACGCCACCCGCGGTGCGTACCGGAAGGTCGTCGTCCGCGGCGACCGGCTCGTCGGCGGGATCCTGCTCGGCGACCTCGGCACGGTCGGCGCGCTCGCCCGCGCCTGGGAGGGCGACGAGCCCCTGCCCGCCGCTCCCCTGCTCCACCTGCTCACCCACGACGGAGGCTGCTGAGATGACAGCGCACGACACGACCGCGCCCGACACCGCGACAGCGACCGCCACGGCCACCGGCACCGCGACAGCGACCGACCCCGACACCGGCACCGCCCGCCCGACGATCGTGCTGATCGGTCACGGCATGGTCGGCCAGCGGTTCCTGGAGGCCCTCGCCGAGCGGGGCGTCACCGAGCGGGCGCGCGTCGTCGTGCTCTGCGAGGAACCCCGCCCCGCGTACGACCGGGTACGGCTGACCTCCTACTTCTCCGGCAGCACGGCCGAGGACCTGGCGCTCGGCGAGCCCGGCTTCCTGGCCCGGCACGGCATCGAACTCCACCTGGGCGACCCGGCGCGGAGCATCGACCGGGCGGCGCGCACCGTCACCTCGCGCGCCGGTCTCACCCTGCGCTACGACACCCTCGTGCTGGCCACCGGCTCGTACCCCTTCGTGCCGCCGGTCCCCGGCAAGGACGCCGAGGGCTGCTTCGTCTACCGCACCATCGAGGACCTCGTCGCCATCGAGGAGTACGCCAAGGGGGCGCGGACCGGTGCCGTCATCGGCGGCGGGCTGCTCGGTCTGGAGGCGGCCGGCGCGCTCAAGGGCCTCGGCCTGGAGACGCACGTCGTGGAGTTCGCGCCCCGGCTGATGCCCGTACAGGTGGACGACGGCGGCGGGGCCGCGCTGCGCCGCACCGTCGAGGACATGGACGTCGAGTGCCACACGGGTGTCGGCGCCCAGCAGATCACCACCGGCGACGCCGGAACGGTCACCGGCATGAGCCTGTCCGACGGCTCCTCGCTGGCGGCCGACCTGGTCGTGTTCTCCGCCGGTGTCCGCCCGCGCGACCGACTCGCGCGGGACTGCGGCCTCGACGTCGGCGAGCGCGGCGGCGTAACCGTCGACGCGGGCTGCCGCACCTCGGACCCGGTCGTGCTCGCCATCGGCGAGTGCGCCCTGGCCGCCGACGGCCGGGTCTACGGCCTGGTCGCCCCCGGCTACGAAATGGCCGCGACGGCCGCCGCCACCGTCGCCGGCGAGGAGGCGTCGTTCACCGGCGCCGACACCTCCACCAAGCTCAAGCTGCTGGGCGTGGACGTGGCGAGCTTCGGCGACGCCCACGGCGCAGCCGACGGCTGCCTCGACGTCGTTTACTCCGACTCCCGGTCCGGCGTCTACAAGAAGCTCGTCGTCGGTGCGGACGGCACCCTCCTCGGCGGCATCCTGGTCGGCGACGCCGACGCGTACGGCATACTGCGCCCGCTCACCGGCTCCGTGCCGCCGTACGAGCCGGAGCAGCTGGTGCTGCCGGCCGGGCTGGGCGCGCCCGCCGCGATGGGCCCGTCCTCGCTGCCCGACGAGGCGGTCGTCTGCAGCTGCCACAACGTCACCAAGGGCACCATCCGCGGCGCCGTCACCGAGCACAGCTGCACCGACGTACCGGCCGTGAAGAAGTGCACCAAGGCGGGCACGGGCTGCGGCAGCTGCGTCAAGGTCCTGACCACGCTCGTCAACGACGAGCTGACGGCGGCCGGCGTGACCGTCGAGCGCGGGCTGTGCGGCTGCTTCGCGCACACGCGGGCCGAGCTGTACGAGATCGTCCGGGTGCGCCGGCTCACCACGTACGCTCAGGTGCTCGACGAGCACGGCCGGGAGGAGGCGCGCGGCGGCGACGGCTGCGAGATCTGCAAGCCGACCGTCGGTTCCGTCATCGCCTCCCTCGCCCCCTCGATCGGCGCCGACGGCTATGTCCTCGACGGTGAGCAGGCCGCGCTCCAGGACACCAACGACCACTTCCTCGCCAACCTCCAGCGCAACGGCTCCTACTCGGTCGTCCCGCGCGTGCCCGGCGGCGAGATCACCCCCGAGAAGCTGATCGTGATCGGAGAGGTGGCCCGCGACTTCGGCCTCTATACGAAGATCACCGGCGGCCAGCGGATCGACCTGTTCGGCGCCGCCGTCGAACAGCTCCCGCAGATCTGGACCCGGCTGGTCGAGGCGGGCTTCGAATCCGGACACGCGTACGGCAAGGCGCTGCGCACCGTGAAGTCCTGCGTCGGGCAGACCTGGTGCCGCTACGGCGTGCAGGACTCGGTCCGGATGGCCATCGGCCTGGAGCTGCGCTACCGGGGGCTGCGGTCGCCGCACAAGCTGAAGTCCGCGGTCTCCGGCTGCGCCCGCGAGTGCGCGGAGGCGCGCGGCAAGGACTTCGGCGTCATCGCCACCGCGAGCGGCTGGAACCTGTACGTCGGCGGCAACGGCGGCGCCGACCCGCGCCACGCCGACCTGCTCGCCCAGGACCTGTCCGACGCGGAGCTGATCCGGCTCATCGACCGGTTCCTGATGTTCTACATCCGCACCGCCGACCGGCTGGAGCGCACCTCCGCCTGGCTGGAGCGGATCGAGGGCGGCCTCGAACACGTACGCGAGGTCGTGGTCGACGACTCGCTCGGCATCTGCGACGAACTGGAGCGGCTGATGGCCGACCACGTGGCCGGCTACCAGGACGAGTGGGGCGCGACCCTCGCCGACCCGGAGCGGCTGCGCCGCTTCGTCTCCTTCGTCAACGCGCCGGGCACGCCCGACCCGTCCGTACGGTTCGTGCCCGAGCGCGACCAGATCAAGCCGGACCTGGCCGTGCTGGCCGGTCCCGTCCTTCCCGTCCGCACCCTCGAAGGGAGCTCGGCCCGATGACGCTCGCGCCCCAGCCCACGAAGACCGCCCCGGCCACGACGGCCGTACGGGCCGTACCGATTGCTCCGGCCGTTCCGGCTGCTCCAGCTGCCACCGGGGCCGCCCCGGTCGGTGCCGCCGGTGCCCGGGTCGAACTCCTCATCGGCCGGCGGTGGCACCCGCTGTGCGATTCCGCCGAACTCACGCCCGGCCGGGGCGTGGCGGCGCTGCTGCCCGACGGCCGGCAGGCGGCCGTCTTCCTGGACCGCGCTGGCGACGTCTACGCCATCGGCAACCAGGACCCGTTCACCGGGGCGTACGTGCTGTCCCGTGGGCTGGTCGGCCGCAGCGCGGGGCGCGGGCGGCCGTTCGTCGCCTCCCCGCTGCTCAAACAGCGGTTCGACCTCGCCACCGGTCAGTGCCTCGACGACGAGTCGGTCTCCGTCCCGGCCTTCACCATCCGGACGGGACGGGCCGGAAGGGTCGGAGGTACCTGAGAAGCCGGACAGGCCGGACGGGTCCGACAGGCCGGGCGCAGTGGGGGCCTGGGCCCCCGTGAACCCGTCCGGCGCGCCGCCCCTCCCGTTCCGGCCGCGGCGCGCCGCCCGTTTCAACCCCTCCGACCCGCCCGACCCGCCCGAACAGCGGCCGGGCCGTACCGGCGGTATCAGCCCGCCGCGCAGACCTCCCCGTTGAGCGTGATCTCAGCGCCCGGGTCCGCCACTCCCTCGGTCTGGAAGCCGAAGGTCACCTGCTTGCCGCCCGCGACCGTGCCGTTGTAGCCGGCGTCGGTCACCGTCACATGGGTTCCGGACTGCTGGAAGACGCCGTTCCAGCCGTTGCGCACGGTCACCCCGGACGGCAGGTCGAACTCCGCCTTCCAGGTGCTCATGGACGAGGCCGGGGTGATGCCGACGTTGACGACGGAGCCGGTGCTCCACTGGTTCTGGACCCGGAAGGCGGCCGTGCAGCTGCCGGTGTCGCCGCCGCCGTCCCCGGCTGCCGCCTCGAAGGCGTCCAGCAGGGCGTAGTAGGCCGGCTTGGGCTGGTAGTTCTCGTCGTACGGCAGGGCTGCGCCCTGGCCCTCGAAGACGTCGGGCACCCAGGAGTCGGCGTCGGAGAAGGCCCAGACGGTGATGCCCTCGCAGCGCTCGACGGTCAGGCAGGCGTTGGCGACGGCCTTGTAGTCGCGCGCCTGCTGCTGGAGCTTGGACTCGGTGGCAGGGAGGTCCATCCGGATGTCGAGCTCGGTGATCGCGACATCCACGCCGAGATCCGCGAAGCGCTGGAGGTTCGCCTGCATGGTCGACGGCACCTGGCCGAGGACCAGGTGCGACTGGAAGCCGACGCCGTCGATCGGCACGCCCTGCTGCTTGAGCTTCTTGACGAGGTTGTACATCCCGTCGCTCTTCGCACCGATCCCGTCGGTGTTGTAGTCGTTGATGTACAGCTCGGCGCCCGGGTCGGCGGCGCGGGCGGCACGGAACGCCTCGGCGATGTAGCCCTCGCCGAGCGTCGTGTAGAACTTGGACTCCCTGAAGGTGCCGTCCTCGTTGAACGCCTCGTTGACCACGTCCCAGCGGTCGATCCGGCCCTCGTAGCGGCCCGCCTCGGTCTCGATGTGGTCGGTCATGATCGTACGGAGCTCGGACTCGCTGAAGCTGCCGTTCTCCAGCCAGTCGGGCATCTGGCTGTGCCAGACCAGCGTGTGGCCGTGCACCTGCTGGTCGTGGGACTCGGCGAAGTCCACGACCCGGTCGGCCCCGGCCCAGTTGTACTGGCCGCGCTCCGGCTCGACCGACTCCCACTTCATGGCGTTCTCAGGAGTGGCACTGTTGAACTCGGAACCGGCGATCCCGGCGTACGTGCTGCCGTCGAGCTTGTGGTCCGCGATGGCCGTACCGACGAAGCGGCCCGAGGAGGCTGCGGCCTCGCGCAGCGTCTCGGCGGCCTGGCCCGGGGCCTTGTGCGGAGCCCGGTCGGGCCCCTTGGTGGTGGCCCGGGCGGGTGCCTCGCCGGCCGCCGAGGGTGCCGCGCCGGCGACTCCCGCGACGCCGAGCACCGCCGTCGCGGCGAGAGCGGCCACAGCGGCTCTCCGGATGCGCAGTAGATTCATGGTGGGTTCTCTCTCCGCTTCACGTGATTCCGAGTTTCCGGAAGAATGCTGCAAGTTTTTCGGAGGGTGCGCCGGGAACGGTAGAGGCGGTCGGGAAGCCCGTCAACGGTTGTGGTGCAAGGAGGTTTCATGGCGGTCGAGGAAGCCGGGCAGTCACGGCCCAAGATCACGATCACCGCGATCGCACAGGAGGCAGGGGTTTCGGTCCCCACGGTCTCCCGGGTGGTCAACGGTCGGTCGGACGTCTCCCCGGAGACCCGGGCGAGAGTGGAAGGGCTGCTGCGACACCACGGTTACCAGCGGCGCACCACCGCGGGACACGACCGGGCAGGGCTGCTGGACCTGGTCTTCAGCGACCTCGACAGCCCCTGGGCCGTGGAGATCATCCGGGGCGTGGAGGAGGTGGCGCACGCGGCCGGCATGGGCACCGTGGTCTCGGCGACCCACGGCCGCGCGGGCGCCACCCGGCAGTGGATGGAAAATCTGCGGGACCGCGCCTCGGACGGCGTGATCCTGGTGACCTCGGCCGTCGAACCGCTGCTCCAGGAGGAGCTGCGGCGGCTGGACGTGCCGGTCGTGGTGGTGGACCCGGCGGGCTCGCCCTCGCTGGACGCCCCCACCGTCGGGGCCACGAACTGGGCGGGCGGCATGGCCGCCACCGATCATCTGCTGGGGCTCGGGCACCGGCGGATCGGCATCATCGCCGGCCCCGCCCGGCTGCTGTGCAGCCGGGCCCGGCTGGACGGCTACCGCACCGCCCTGGAGGCGGCGGACGTGCCGGCCGACGACGCGCTCGTGATCCGCGGCGACTTCTACCACGAGTCCGGGTTCACCGGCTGCCAGGCCCTGATGGACCTGGCCGAACCGCCCACCGCGATCTTCGCGTCCAGCGACCAAATGGCACTGGGCGCGATCGAGGCGCTGCGCCGCCGCGGACTGCGGGTGCCGGACGACGTCAGCATCGTGGGCTTCGACGACCTGCCCGAGATGCGCTGGTCGTCGCCGCCGCTGACGACGGTGCGGCAGCCCTTGGCCGAGATGGGGAAGGTGGCGGCGCGCACCGTACTGCGGCAGTCCCGGGGCGAGGAGCTGGACTCCCCGCGGGTCGAGCTCGCCACCGAGCTGATCGTCCGGCACAGCTCGGCGCCACCCGCCTGAGTCCGAGGCCCGGGGGCCGCCCGGAAGCACCCGAGGCCCGCCCGGCCGCCCGCCGGGAACTCTCACCCCGCGGCCCCGGCCGACGGCCCGGCACCGCTGAGCGGTGCCGGGCCGTCGTCGTGTCCGAGGCGAATTTCGTCGAAGGCGTTGACAGGGGGGACCTGCGGTACGTAGCTTCCAGCGCAATCGACCGATAATTTTCGGGAAGCTTCCGGAAGGTGTGCCATGCGGACCAACCTGTCACCTCGACGAGTCCGGGGGATCGCCGCGTTCACCGCCGCGGTTCTCGCTTCCTCAGTGCTGGCCGCCTGTGGCAGCAGCGGCCCCGACGGGGCCGGTGGCGGCGGCGAGGGGACGATCGACGTCTGGGTCTACCAGGACGCCTCGACCAAGGTGCAGGAGAAGGTCGTCGAGCGCTTCAACAAGCAGTCCGACGTCAAGGCCGAGCTCGTCCAGGTGCCCGGGGACACGTACCTGGACAAGCTCCGTACCTCCATGGGGACGCCCAACGCGCCGGACGTCTTCTTCAACTGGGGCGGCGGCAGCATCGCCAACTTCGTCGAGAAGGACATGGTCGTCGACCTCGGCCCGGAGTTCGCCAAGGACGCCGAGCTCAAGAAGACGTTCATCCAGTCGATCCTCGACGCGGGCAAGGTGGACGGCAAGTACTACGGCGTCCCGATGCGCGGCATGCAGCCGGTGATCCTCTTTCACAACAAGGACGTCTTCGAGAAGGCCGGCGCCGAGCCGCCGGAGACCTGGGAAGACCTGCTGAAGCTGATCGACACCTTCAAGAAGGACGGTGTCACCCCGTTCGCGCTCGCCGGCGCCGACGCCTGGCCCGAGCTGATGTGGATCGAGTACCTGCTCGACCGGATCGGCGGCCCGGAGGTCTTCCAGCGGATCCAGGACGGCGACAAGAGCGGCTGGGGCGACCCGGCCGTGCTCGAGACGGCGGAGACCATCAAGGACCTGGTCGACCGGGGCGCGTTCGGCAAGAACTTCTCCTCCGTCAACTACACCGCCGACGGCGCCTCCACCCTCTTCGCCAAGGACCGCGCCGCTATGCACCTCATGGGCAGCTGGGAGTACGCCAACCAGAAGGCGAACCAGCCCGAGTTCGCGAAGTCCGGCCTCGGCTGGTCCGCGTTCCCGGCCGTCCCCGGCGGCAAGGGCGACCCGAAGAACGTCGTCGGCAACCCGACCAACTACTGGTCGATCAACACCAAGGCCGAGGAGCGGGACGCGGCCCTGGAGTTCGTGAAGTTCGCCGCCCAGGACGCGTACGCCGAGGACCTGGTGGCGAACGGCGACGTGCCCACCACCACGGACGCCGCCGAGCGGCTGAAGGCCCACTCCGCCCCCGAGTACGCGAGCTTCCAGTACGAGATGGTCAAGGCGGCCCCGAGCTTCACCCTCTCCTGGGACCAGGCGCTCCCCGCCCAGCAGGCCACTCCGATGCAGACCAACATCCAGAAGCTGTTCAACGGCCAGCTCACCCCCCAGCAGTTCGTCGACGCGATGAAGGACGTGTGATGCCGGCATCCGCCACCCGCGACCCGGTGAAGGCGCCCCCCACGGGAGCGGCTCCGGCCCGGCCGTCCGGCAGCCCCTCGGGCTCCGGGCGGCCGGGCCTGGGCTGGGCCGTCCCCGGCCTGCTGTTCTTCACCCTGTTCGCCGTCGTCCCCATGCTGCTGGTCGTCGCGCTGTCGTTCACCAGCTGGGGCGGCCTGGGCATGCCCACCTGGACCGGCGGCGACAACTGGACGAAGCTGTGGAACGACCCCGGGATGCGCCAGGCCATCTGGCTCAGCGTCCTGCTCACCGCGTTCTCCTGGCTCCTCCAGACGCCGATCGCCCTGCTGCTCGGCGTCTGGGCGGCCGGGCGGCAGCGCGCCCGGGCGGCCCTGACCGCGGTGTTCTTCCTGCCGCTGCTGGCCTCCTCGGTGGCCCTCGCGCTGCTGTGGAAGTCGCTGCTGGACCCGAACTTCGGGGTGATCGCCGACCTCGGCCCCTGGATCGGCTTCCCGGACGGCAATCTGCTGGGCTCCTCGCGCGGGGCCCTGGGCGCCGTGATCTTCGTCGCCTCCTGGCAGTTCATCCCGTTCCACACGCTGCTCTACCAGGGCGGCGCCCGGCAGATACCGCAGTCGCTCTACGACGCGGCGGTGATCGACGGAGCCGGCACCGTCCGGCAGTTCCTGCACATCACGCTGCCGCAGCTGCGCAACACGATCATCACCTCGTCGGTGCTGATGGTGGTCGGCGCGCTGACCTTCTTCGACACCGTCCTCATCCTCACCGAGGGCGGGCCCGGCACCGACACCACCATCGTCCCGTATCTGATGTACAAGACCGGCTTCCTGGCGTTCGACATGGGCTACGCCAGCGCGGTCGCCGCGGCCCTGGTGGCCGTCGCGACCGGCGTGTCCCTGCTCCTCGTACGGCTCACCGGATTCAGCGCCATGCGCAGCACCCGGGAGGGCATGTGACCGACGTACTCCACCGCCGCCCCGCGCCCGGCCCGCCGAGGACGGACGTCCCGCCGCCCGCCGGCCGCCGCCGCCTCCGGCTGCCGCGCTGGAACTACCCGGCCGGCCTCGCCGCCGTGGTCTGGCTGCTGATCGTCGGACTGCCGCTGTACGCCCTGGTGGGCTCCACGCTGCGGACCCGCAACGACTATCTCGACCACGGCCCGCTCTCGGTGCCCACCGAACCGACCCTCGCCAACTACGAGAAGGTGCTGCGGAGCGACTTCCTCACCTATCTCCTCAACACGGCCGTCGTCACCGCCGTGTCCGCGGTCCTGGTGATCGTGCTGTCCGTGATGATCGGCTACACCGTCGTCCGCACCCGCGGCCGGATGTCCCGGCGGATCTTCCAGGTCTTCCTGCTCGGCCTGGCGATCCCCGCCCAGGCGGTGATCATCCCCGTCTACCTGATCATCACCAAGCTCCAGCTGTACGACACCCTGCTCGCCGTCATCCTGCCGACGGCGGCCTTCTCGCTCCCGGTCAGCGTGCTGATCCTGGCGGGCACGATGCGGGACATCGACGAGGAGATGTACGAGTCCATGGCGCTCGACGGCGCCGGGCCCGCCCGGATCCTGTGGCAGCTCGTCATCCCGCTCTCGCGGGCCGGGATCTCCACGGTCGGCGTCTACGCGGCCCTCCAGGCGTGGAACAACTTCCTCTTCCCGCTGATCCTCACCCAGTCGCCGGAGAGCCGGGTGCTGACCCTCGGCCTCTACGACTTCGTCGGCCAGTTCCGGGTGGACATACCCGCCCTGCTCGCCGCCGTCGTGCTCTCGATCGTCCCCATCTTCGTCGTTTACCTCTTCGCCCGCCGTCAGCTGGTCAACGGCCTGATGGGCGTCGGCGGCAAGTGAGCGGCCTCCCCCTGCCGGACAGGAGTCCCATGCACCACGAGACGAACGGCCCCTGGCAGAACACCTCCCTGTCTGCCGGGGTCCGCGTCACCGACCTGCTCTCCCGGATGACCCTGGAGGAGAAGCTCGCCCAGCTCTGCAGCGTGTGGCCCGGCTCCGACACGGGCGGCGGCGACGTCGCCCCGCTCCAGCACGAGGTGACCGCCGCGACCGAGCGGACCGAGGCGGACGTGTTCCTCCCGCATGGGCTGGGGCAGTTGACGCGGCCGTTCGGGACCGCGCCCGTCGAACCGGCGGAGGGCGCGGCGGCACTCGCCCGTACGCAGCGACGAATTGTGGCAGCGAACCGGTTCGGCATCCCGGCGATCGCGCACGAGGAGTGCCTCACCGGCTTCACCACCTGGGGCGCCACCGTCTTCCCCACCCCGCTCGCCTGGGGAGCCACCTTCGACCCGGCGCTGGTCGGCCGGGCGGCGGAGCTGATCGGCGCCTCGATGCGCTCGGTCGGCATCCACCAGGGCCTGTCCCCCGTCCTCGACGTGGTGCGCGACCCCCGCTGGGGCCGTACCGAGGAGTCGATCGGCGAGGACCCGTACCTGGTGGCGACGGTCGGCACGGCGTACGTCCGGGGCCTGGAGGCCAGTGGGGTCATCGCAACCCTGAAGCACTTCGCGGGCTACGCGGCCTCGCGCGGCGGCCGCAACCACGCCCCGGTCTCCGCGGGCCCGCGCGAGCTGGCGGACGTCGTCCTGCCGCCCTTCGAGCTCGCGCTGCGGGACGGCGGCGCGCGGTCCGTCATGCATGCCTACAACGACGTCGACGGCGTGCCCGCGGCGGCCAACCACGCGCTGCTGACCGAACTGCTGCGCGAGGAGTGGGGCTTCACCGGCACGGTCGTCGCCGACTACTTCGGCGTCACCTTCCTGGAGCTGGCCCACCGCGTCGCCGGCACCCCCGGGGAGGCGGCGGGGATCGCCCTCGCCGCCGGGGTGGACGTGGAGCTACCGTCCGTACGCTGCTTCGGCCCGCCGCTGCGCGAGGCGGTGCTGGCCGGTGACGTACCGGAGCCCCTGGTGGACCGTGCGGCCACGCGCGTGCTGCGGCAGAAGTGCGAGCTCGGGCTGCTCGATCCGGACTGGAGCCCGCAGCCCGAGGTGCTGGCCGGTCCGCCGCCCGCGGCCGCGCGGGCCGCCTGGTCGACCGGGTCGGTCCTGCCGGTCAACGGCTCGGCGGCCGACGCGTATTCGGGCGCCGCTACGGGGCCGGGC
>DOWQ01000045.1:11390-11632 GCA_003519485.1 Streptomyces sp.
TTACAGAGTCTTCCGGCGTTACGGGCTCCGGCATCGGTGGCTCTGCGACGGCCGGTTCGGACACTGCCGGTTCCGGCGTTTCCGGTTCCGAGGCGGCGACTGCCGAGGCTGCCGAATCCGTCACCGGTCCGCTGGCCGCCGCCCGTGCGCAGGCCCTCGTCGCAGGCCGGTTCTCCGTCACGGCCGCGGGTCCGGGCCCCGGTGCCGCCCCGGCCTCCGCCGGGCCGGTCCGTACGGTGCAC
>DOWQ01000718.1 GCA_003519485.1 Streptomyces sp.
CCGGGATCTTCGGGGCCCCTCAGCCGGACAGTGAGGCGCAGGCACACGCCGACGCGGAACCGCTGACCCTGGTGGACGACGCCACCTACAACAGTGGTGCGGCGTGCAGCAGTACCGCGACCTTCACGGCCGTCTACTCCATGAACGGCGCCCAGGGCGCCAAGCCGTTCCTCACGGCATAGCAGCGTGTGCCGCATCCACCAGGCGGGCACTGAGTGCGTGCCTGAAGCTGAGTGTCGGGAACTGAGTGCCGGAAGCCGGGCACGGGAACGGCCCCCGGCCGGTGGATGCTCGTGAGTGGGTGAGGTGAGCGGCCCGGACGCGGGCCGCTCATCACTGACCCGGCAGCTACGACGCGAACGTTCGCATCGCGGCCATCAACGAGTGGTTGTGGCCAGCTGTCATGCGAAACCGGCCGGGGTGGCGCGTGAGGTTCAGGATTTCATCGCGGCTCGGTCGGACTCGCTGCGAAGAACGCAGAATTCGTTGCCTTCGGGGTCGGCAAGGACTGCCCAGCCAGAGCCATCGGGATTCCGGTGATCGGTGCCAAAGGTTGCACCGCACCCCAGCAGCCGTTCCACCTCCTGCTCACGCGAGGTCTCAGGGCGCAAACACAGATGGNNGGACTCGGGCACCTGGTTGAAGTGCAGCACTGGGCCTTCCGCCAGCAGCACCTGAATCTCCCGATCGCCCGGTTTGTCCTCCGGGTGCAGTGGATGGCCAGTCACCCTGCTCCAGAACCGGGCCAGCTGGTAGGCATCCGCACAGTCAATCGCCACGTTCTGCAATACCGAAACCATGCGCGCCAGCCTTCCCGACTTCCACTCCAGACGCCACCGAGTTGCGCTCAGCGTTCGCGCACGCAGCTCAGGAACATGGCGGCACTTTCGATACACGCCCAAGAGGGATGGCGAAGTCCCCGGGGCGGCTTCGGGAGTGGCCGGCGGAGGTCCGAGGCCGGGCCGGGGGAGTGCGCGGCGAAGCCGGGACGGACTGCCGCCGCCGGCGAGGTTTCGGCGCGGATGGGGTATCCGTCACAGTGCGCGCGGTGGTTGCGGTGCTGGTCACGGGGTGTCGGGTACGGTGTCGAGCGCCCCGGCGGAGCTGGCGGGGAGCAAGGACCGACAAACTCAGCGATCAACGTTCCCCGACGCTGTCCACGACGTCGCCGAAGGCCCGCCACGCACCGGTCGCGACACCACCGGATGCCGTGCGGCGGCCCGCCCGCGACACGACAAGGGAGTTTGATGTTCGGCAAGGTATTGGTCGCCAACCGTGGTGAGATCGCCATCCGCGCCTTCCGCGCGGCGTTCGAGCTGGGTATCTCCACGGTGGCGGTGTTCCCGCACGAGGACCGTAACTCATTGCACCGGGCGAAAGCTGACGAGTCGTACCGGATCGGCGAGCAGGGCCATCCCGTACGGGCGTATTTGTCAGTCGATGAGGTGATCAAGGCGGCGCGCAAGGCCGGCGCCGACGCGGTCTACCCCGGTTACGGCTTCCTGTCGGAGAACCCCGACCTGGCCGCGGCCTGCGCGGAGGCGGGGATCACCTTCGTCGGACCGCCCTCCTCGGTGCTGCACCTGACGGGCAACAAGTCCCGCGCCATCGCGGCCGCCCGCGAGGCCGGTGTCCCGGTCCTGAAGTCGTCCGAGCCGTCCACCGACGTGGACGGGCTGATCGCCGCGTCCGATGACATCGGCTTCCCGGTGTTCGTCAAGGCCGTCGCCGGCGGCGGCGGCCGGGGCATGCGCCGGGTCGCCGAACCGGAGGAGCTGCGGGAGGCCAT
The DNA here is from genome assembly GCA_003519485.1 of Streptomyces sp. Classification (GTDB taxonomy): domain Bacteria; phylum Actinomycetota; class Actinomycetes; order Streptomycetales; family Streptomycetaceae; genus Streptomyces. Next base: position 1,790 of record DOWQ01000718.1, read on the forward strand.
CGACGCGGCAATGCGCGAGGCGCAGTCCGCGTTCGGCGACGCGACGGTCTTCCTCGAGCAGGCCGTGGTGAACCCGCGCCACATCGAGGTGCAGATCCTCGCGGACGCCGAGGGCAACGTCGTTCACCTGTACGAGCGGGACTGCTCGGTGCAGCGGCGCCACCAGAAGGTCGTGGAGATCGCGCCCGCGCCGAACCTGGACCCGGCGCTGCGCGAGCGGATCTGCGCCGACGCCGTCGCGTTCGCCCGTCACATCGGCTACGTCAACGCGGGCACGGTCGAGTTCCTCGTCGACGAGCGCGGTGAGCACGTCTTCATCGAGATGAACCCGCGCATCCAGGTGGAGCACACGGTGACCGAACAGGTCACCGGCCGCGACCTGGTGATCGCGCAGCTGCGGATCGCCGCCGGCATGACGCTGGCCGAACTCCGGCTCACCCAGGACGACATCGTGCTGTCCGGTGCCGCGCTGCAGTGCCGTATCACCACCGAGGACCCGGCCAACGGCTTCCGCCCCGACACGGGCACCATCTCCGCCTACCGCTCACCGGGCGGCCCCGGCGTACGGCTCGACGGCGGCACCGTGCACACTGGCGCCGAGGTCTCCGCGCACTTCGACTCGATGCTGGTCAAGCTGACCTGCCACGGGCACGACTTCCCCAACGCCGTGCGGCGGGCACGCCGTGCCATCGCCGAGTTCCGGATCCGCGGCGTGGCCACCAACCTGCCCTTCCTCGGAGCGGTCCTCGACCACCCCGACTTCCGCGCCGGCCGCGTCACGACCAGCTTCATCGACGAGCGTCCGCAGCTGATCCGGGCCCGGCCCTCGGCCGACCGCGGCAGCCGCATCCTGGGCTATCTCGCCGAGACCACCGTCAACCGGCCGCACGGCCCCCGGCCGGACATCATCGACCCCGCGGAGAAGCTGCCCGGCGGCGGCGCCCTCGGCACCACCGCGCCGCCGGACGGCTCCCGGCAGCGGCTGGCCGCGCTCGGACCGGAGGCGTTCGCCGCCGAACTGCGCCGCCAGAAAGCCGTCGCCGTCACCGACACCACCTTCCGTGACGCGCACCAGTCGCTCCTCGCCACCCGGGTGCGGACCCGCGACCTGCTCGCAGTCGCCCCGCATGTGGCCCATACGGCGCCGCAGCTGCTGAGCCTGGAGTGCTGGGGCGGCGCGACGTACGACGTGGCGCTGCGATTCCTGGCCGAGGACCCGTGGGAGCGGCTGGCCGCGCTGCGCGAGGCGGTGCCCAACGTCTGCACCCAGATGCTGCTGCGCGGACGCAACACCGTCGGCTACACGCCCTACCCCACCGAGGTGACCGACGCGTTCGTCGCCGAGGCCGCGGCCACCGGGATGGACGTCTTCCGCATCTTCGACGCGCTCAACGACGTGTCGCAGATGCGGCCCGCGATCGACGCGGTGCGCGCCACCGGTACGTCGCTCGCCGAGGTCGCGCTCTGCTACACCGCGGACCTCAGCGACCCCTCCGAGACGCTCTACACGCTCGACTACTACCTGCGGCTGGCCGAGCAGATCGTCGAAGCCGGCGCCCATGTGCTGGCGATCAAGGACATGGCGGGGCTGCTGCGCCCGCCGGCCGCCCGCACGCTGGTCACGGCGCTGCGCGAGCGCTTCGACCTGCCGGTGCATCTGCACACCCACGACACCGCCGGCGGCCAGCTCGCGACGCTCATCGCGGCGATCGACGCCGGGGTCGACGCTGTGGACGCGGCGGTGGGCTCGATGGCGGGCACCACCAGCCAGCCGTCGCTGTCCGCGCTGGTCGCGGCCACCGACCACACCGAGCGGGCGACCGGCCTGTCGCTGCAGGCGGTGGGGGACCTGGAGCCGTACTGGGAGGCGATGCGCAAGGTCTACGCGCCCTTCGAGTCCGGGCTGGCCTCGCCCACCGGGCGGATCTACCACCACGAGATCCCCGGCGGGCAGCTGTCCAACCTGCGCCAGCAGGCCATCGCGCTGGGCCTGGGGGACCGCTTCGAGCTGATCGAGGACTGCTACGCGGCGGCCGACCGGATGCTGGGCCGGCTGGTGAAGGTGACGCCGTCCTCGAAGGTGGTGGGCGACCTCGCCCTGCACCTGGTCGGCGCCGGGGTGGAGGCGGCGGACTTTGAATCGGACCCGGACAAGTTCGACGTGCCGGACTCGGTGATCGGGTTCCTGCGCGGCGAGCTCGGCGACCCGCCCGGCGGCTGGCCCGAGCCGTTCCGCACCCGCGCCCTGCAGGGCCGGCCGCCGAAGTCCGCGGCGCCCACGCTGTCGGAAGAGGACCGGCGCGGCCTCGACGAGGCACCCCGGCCGACGCTGAACCGGCTGCTGTTCCCCGGCCCGGCCAAGGAGTTCGACGCCCACCGCGAGTCCTACGGCGACACCTCGGTGCTGCCGACCAAGGACTTCTTCTACGGACTCGAGCCGGAGACCGAGCACACCGTCACGCTCGAACCGGGTGTCACCCTCCTCATCGAGCTGGAGGCCATCTCCGAGGCCGACGAGCGCGGCTTCCGTTCCGTACTGACCACGCTGAACGGCCAGCTGCGGCCGGTGTCGGTGCGTGACACGTCCATCGTCACTGACGTCAAGGTGGCGGAGAAGGCGGACCGCGGCAACGACCGGCACGTGGCCGCGCCGTTCGCCGGAGTCGTCACCCTGCAGGTGGCGGAGGGCGCCGCGGTGTCGGAGGGCCAGACGGTCGCCACCATCGAGGCGATGAAGATGGAGGCGTCCATCACCGCCCAGCGCGCCGGCACGGTGGGCCGGGTGGCCATCGGCGCGGTGCAGCAGGTGGAGGCGGGAGACCTGCTCATCGAGCTCGTCTGACGGCGGTCCCGCTCCTGGCCACCGTCGTGGGCCCGCCGGCCGAGAGGCCGGCGGGCCGGCGGGGGCGGCCGGTGACGGTCAGCCGTGCGGTTCGTCGTACTTCGTCAGCAGGACGACGGCCAGTGCCGACTGGCGCGGGACCGTCAGGTCGAACCCGGTCAGCTCGCGGAACCGCCGCAGCTTGTTCAGCACCGTGTTGCGGTGGCAGAACAGCGTCTCGGCGGTCGTCGCGACGCTGCCGTTCCCAAGGAACTCCCGTACGACCTCCAGGACGCGCGCGCGTTCCCCGCGGGGGCAGCCGTCGAGCCGGACCAGCGCCTCGTCGAGGAACTCGGCGCCCACCTGACGAAGCCGCTCCGCCGCCAGCCGGTCCCAGACGTCCGCCAGCGTGGAAGGGCCCCGGGCGCCCGACGGCAGTGCGCGCAGGATGTGCAGGGCGGTACGGGCCCGGGCGGGCACCTCCGACAGCTCCCGCGCCGCCGGCGGCCGGCCGCAGCGCAGCCCGGCAGGCGGCCACGGGGCGGTGCCGGGCGTACCGCCGGACGTCCCACCGGAGAGCCCGGTGCTGCGGGCGGCGTCCGGAACGTGCCAGAAAGCGATCACCGCGTCCTCCAGGTCCGCGGTGAACACGCGCAGCTCCCGGGAATTCGCGCCCGCCGTGAAGGCGTCGAAGCTCTCCCACTCCGCGTGGCCGCTCGCGACGACCTCGAAGACCCCGTTCTCCGGTACGCCGAGCGTCCCCGCGATCTGCCGGAGGATGCCCGGGTGGAGCTCCGTGGAGCTGAACAACGTCGAGATCATCGCCCGCTGCCGGCTGAGATCGAGTTCTGTGCGCGCGGCCCGCTCACGGAGGTAGCTCACCTGGATGTCGGCCGCGAAATCGTCCACGGCACGCCAGACATCGGCGACGTGGGACACCAGCACCGGCATGTCCGCGTTCCCGGAGATGCTGAGCAGCGTCGACCAGAGGATCTGGAAGTCCCCGCGCACCGTCGACACCAGGCTCTCCAGCGGGACGTTCTGCGCCGCACGGGTCACCCCGATCCGGTGCGGCAGGTCCGCCAGCTCCTCCGGCGGGCGTCCGTCCGAGAGCTGGGCGAGCAGATAGCGGAACGCCTCGAGGGACGACTTCCTGAAGTCCGCGGGCTCGACCAGCCCGGCGTAATAGCGGGCGCCGCTGTCGACCTGCCGCATCAGATCCTCGAGGAGCAGTTGCTCCCGCTCGGCGAGGCCCGCGAGCAGCGACCGCCAGCGCGGCAGCGTGTCCTGGCGCAGCTGCGGCATGTTCCGCATCGTGCCTCCTCTCGGTCCTCGGCCTTCGTCCGGCGCTCTCAGGCTTCGCCGGCCGGGCGGATACGGGCCGCCGGGGCGTTTCCCGCCCTCGGAGATGTGCAACTGCCCAAGATATCGGCGACGGATCGTGGTGATCCAGCAGTGACCTTATGCGAAGGCACTGATTAGATTCCGGCCATGGCCAGTGATGCACATCACCCCCGTGACTGGCCACGTCCCTGACCCGCCCGACCGCGTCGGGCAGCGAAGATCGCGACAGGAGTCCGACGCATGGCAACACGCACACGGAAGGCGCCACCACCGACCTCCGGGGTGTCACCGGCCAAGGTGGCCCTGGCCAGCTTCATCGGCACCACCGTCGAGTGGTACGACTACTTCATCTTCGGCACGGCTGCGGTGCTGGTCCTCAACGACCAGTTCTTCCCCACGCTGAGCCCGACCGCCGGCCTGCTGGCATCGCTCGGCACCTTCTCGGTCGCGTTCATCGCCCGGCCGTTCGGCAGCGTCGTCTTCGGTCACTTCGGCGACCGGTCGAGCCGGAAACAGATGCTGGTGTGGTCGCTGCTCGGGATGGGCATCGCCACCATCCTCATCGGCCTGGTGCCGAGCTACGGGACGATCGGCGTCGCCGCTCCGGCCATTCTGGTGGCGCTGCGGTTCCTGCAGGGTTTCGCGGTCGGCGGCGAGTGGGGCGGCGCGGTGCTGATGGCACTGGAGCACGCTCCGGCGCGCAAGCGGGCCTTTTACTCCAGCCTTCCGCAGGCCGGGGTGCCCGCCGGCCTCGTCCTGGCGACCGGCGCGTTCTATCTGGCGCAGCTCATGCCCGATGATGCCTTCCTCTCCTGGGGCTGGCGGCTGCCATTCCTTGCGTCGTCGGTCATGATCGCCGCCGGTCTCTACATCCGGCTGAAGGTCGCGGAGTCGCCCGAGCTGGCCAGAATGCTGGAGGAGGAGGACCGGACTGCGCCGCGCCGGGTCCCGATCCTCGAGGTGCTGCGCGACCACAAGAAGCAGGTCCTCATCGGGGCGCTCTCGGTCGGCGCGGGCAACACGGTCTTCTATCTGTCGAGCGTCTACATGCTCTCCCACGGCCCGACCGACCTCGGGTTCGACCGGGGGCAGATCCTGCTGACGCTCATGGTCGCCGCGGCGATCGACATCGTGGCGCTGCCCCTGACGGCCATGGTCGCCGACAGGATCGGCCGGCGCCGGCCGCTGCAGTTGGGCGCCGTCATCGGCATCGTCATCGGCGTCCCGATGTTCTGGTTCTTCCGCACCGGCACGCCCTGGGGCATCTTCCTGGCGATGTTCCTGGCCCTGCCGATCGGGCACGCGTTCTCCAGTTCCGTACTGCCCAGCTTCATCCCGGGGCTGTTCGAGACCCGGGTCCGCTACACCGGCGCGGGGCTGGCGTACCAGCTCAGCGGCGTCATCGCCTCGGCGCCGGCGCCCTTCATGGCCACCTGGCTCTACCTGGAGACCGGCAGCAGCCTGGCCGTCGGCGGTTATCTCTCCTTCGTTTCGGTGATCTCCCTCATCGCGATCTCCTTCGCACCCCGGGCCCCCCTCGACCGCGAGGTCGCCGCACCGCAGCACGACCGTGTCCCGACCGGGCCGGCCCCGACCGGCAGC
>DOWQ01000322.1 GCA_003519485.1 Streptomyces sp.
GCGAACTGTCCGTTCGGACCCTCTTCCGGCCGGTCGAGTACGGAGGCTGGGCCGCGGGCCGCCACCGGCGCGGGCAGCACGCCGGCGCGGCGCAGCCGGGCCGCCGTGAGCCGCGGTTCGTCGGCGAGCCGCTCCGCCAACTGCCGTCGCTCCGCGCCGAGTCCGGCGAGCAGGGCGAGCACGGTGATCAGTTCGAGCAGTTCGGAGGTCCACGGGGCAGGCCAGCCGGCGAGCCGGATCGCGTCCAGGGTGCCGGGCTCGGCCGGGGCCGTACGGCGTTCGTACCACTGCGACAGGACGGGCACGCCGGACACCTCGAACTCCCATGCGGCGGGCGGCACCGGCGAGATCCGGCCGTCGCCGAGGTGCAGCACCCGCTCCTCCCGGTCGTAGTGCGGCTGTGCGGGCAGGGCGCGCAGGGCGGAGGGGAGCGCGGAGCGCACGTACGGGCGCTGCCCACCGGGCAGCTTGGGACGGGCGCCCGGCGCGTCCGCGCAGCGCGCGCCGTACGTGTGCAGGAAAATCAGCCGGCGCCCGAGGTCGACGCCCGACTCCCACAGGCCGGCGGAGGACGGCAGCGGTACGGAGCAGCCGGCGGTACGGAGGCGGGCGGCTGCCGCGGTCCAGGCCAGGAAGTCCAGCGCGGCGACGGGCCGGCCGAGGCGGTGCGCGAGCAACTCCAGCAGACCGGGCGCGAGATTCGGCTCCAGCCCGCCGGGGCGGCGGAACAGCGGCCGGATGCGGCCCGGCCTGCCGGCGGGTGACCGGCCGTCCGGCAGCAGCGCCGAGAAGACCAGCGCGGGCTCCCCGCCGACAGCGCCGGCACTGACGGCACTGACGGCACCACTGACACCACCGGCCCCGGCGGGCCGCGGGCCGGGGACGCGGCCCGGCTCGACGGCGAACAACTGCCGCTCGTCGGCGACCCGCCACAGCTCCGGGCGGGCCGCGTCCAGCAGCCGCTGGTCGGGTATCAGCCACTGCCGGTCGAAGGGGCCGTGAAGGACGCGTACCGGCTCCGGGCAGGGCCCGCTCTCCTCCGCCAGCGGGCGGGTGGCGGAGTCCTGACCGGGCAGCTGGGGCAGCGCGACCAGCAGACCGCGCGCCCGGGACGGCCGGAACAGCGCCTCACGCTCCGCCCGGTCCCCGGCGCGTACGAGCCGGTCCCAGCGGGCCTTGAGCGACTCCGCGTCGGGGGCCAGCACCCAGGAGCGGCCGGTGCGCAGGGGCGCGACGGCCCAGGGCATGAGATCGGCGAGAAGCGGGTCGTCCGCCGGCGCGAGTGCCGACCGACCGCCGCCCGGCCCGGGCTGGATCACCGTCACACAGCCGCCCTCCCGTGCGGTGGACATCGCGGCTCGCCCGCCGTGGGGCACCGGTCCGCATCGTACCCACGACGGCTCGAGCGCGGACGGTTGTTCAGTGGGCGTCCAGTGTCACGGTGAAGGAGAAGCGGTCGCCGCGGTAGCGGATACGGGCCACGTCCACGACCCGGCTGCTGTCGTCGTAGGTGACGCCGGTGTAGTGCAGGATCGGGCTGAGCAGCGGCACGTCCAGCAGCCGGGCTGTCTCGGGGTCGGCGAGCCGCGCCTCGACGGTGTCGGTGATCCGGCTGATCCGTACGCCGACGAGGTCGCGCAGCACCTTCGTCATCGGGCGGCGGGCCAGTTCGGCGAGGTCTATCCGGTCGGCGAGCTCCGGCCGGACGGCGTTCTCCGCCCAGTTGGTCGGCTCGCCGCTCTCCTCGTCGCAGCGCAGCCGGCGGTATTCCATCACCTCGGACAGGTCCGGGAAGTGCTCCGCCACCTCCGCCGGTACGGGCACCCGGCCGTGGCCGAGCAGCGTGGCGCGCTCGCCGGACTGCTGGGCCACGATGGCGTCCACCGTGCCGAGCAGCCGCACGGGCGCGCCGCGCAGGGCCGCCGGCTCGATGAACGTGCCGCGCCGGCGGTGCCTGCTGATCAGACCCTCCGTCTCCAGCTCCTTGAGCGCCTGCCGCATGGTGAGCACGCTGACGCCGTAGTGCTCGGCGAGCCGGTCCTCGGTCGGCAGCCGCAGCGGCTCCTCCGGGCGGCGGCCCAGTATGGACGCACGCAGCGACTGGGAGACCTGGTACCACAAGGGCAGCTTGCGGTTGAGGACCAGGGAGTCGGGTGCGAAAGCGGTCACGGCTGGGGGCTCCGGCTCGGGGATGCGGGACTTGCGGTGGCTGCCCAATCACGGGACTTCCCGGCTGCCGGTCGGCTGTCGCTGGTCGGCGGGGCGTGTGGGGGCGGGCGGCGGCGGTCCGCGGAGCGGGGCTCCGCGGACCGCCGGCGCCTCAGGACGGGGGGCGGAAGTTGCGTTCCAGACCTTCCCACACCCGGTCGTAGCCGGTCTGCAGGTGGTCGGCGGACAGCGCTTGCGCGGTCGCGGTCACCGGCCAGCGGGTCTCGAACATGAAGGCCAGCCCCTCGTCGACCCTCTGCGGTTCCAGCACGACGCTGCTCGCCTTGTCGAAGGTCTCCCGGTCCGGGCCGTGCGCGGACATCATGTTGTGCAGAGAGCCGCCGCCGGGCACGAAGCCGCCCGGCCCAGCGGCCTTCGCGTCGTACGCGCCTTCGATCAGGCCCATGTACTCGCTCATCACATTGCGGTGGAAGTAGGGCGGCCGGAAGGTGTCCTCGCCGACCAGCCAGCGCGGCGCGAAGACGACGAAGTCGACGCCCGCCAGGCCGGGGGTGTCGGACGGCGAGGTCAGCACGGTGAAGATCGACGGGTCGGGGTGGTCGTAGCTGAGACTGCCCAGCACATTGAAGCGGCGCAGGTCGTAGACGTACGGCACGTGCGTGCCGTGCCAGGCGACGACGTCGAGCGGCGAGTGGTCGTAGGTCGCGGTCCAGAGGTTGCCGCAGAACTTGTTGATCACCTCGACCGGCTCGTCGCGGTCCTCGTACGCGGCGGTCGGCGCGAGGAAGTCGCGCGGGTGCGCCAGGCCGTTGGCGCCGATCGGGCCGAGCTCGGGAAGCGCGAAGGGACGGCCGTAGTTCTCGCAGACATAACCGCGGGCGGCGCTCTCCAGCAGTTCGACCCGGAAGCGGACACCGCGCGGGACGAGCACGACATGGCCCGGGTCGGCCCGCAGCGGCCCGAACTCCGTACGCAGCAGCAGCCCGCCGCGCTCGGGGACGATCAGGAGCTCGCCGTCGGAGTCGGAGAACACCCGGTCGGTCATGGAGGTGTTCGCCGCGTAGAGGTGGACGGCCATGCCGGTGCGCTGCTGGATGTCGCCGTTGCCGCCGACCGTCCACAGGCCGGCGACGAAGTCGGTGCCGGGGGCGGGGGACGGCAACGGGCTCCAGCGCAGCCGGTTGGGGTCGGGGGCGCCGTCGGTGAAGGGGGCGCCGCGCAGATGGCCGTTGTCCGTCCGGCTGAAGGGGGGATGGGCGGCCGAGGGGCGGATCCGGTAGAGCCACGACCGCCGGTTGTGGTGCCGCGGCTCGGTGAACGCGCTGCCGCTGAGCTGCTCCGCGTAGAGGCCGAGCGGGGCGCGCTGGGGGGAGTTGCGGCCCTCGGGCAGCGCTCCCGGAACCGCTTCCGAGCTGTGCTCGTTGCCGAACCCGGAGATGTAGGTCAGGGCCGTGCGCGTCCTGCGGGCCCGGTCGGTTTCCGTACCGCTCATCTCTTCTCCTGCCCTGGGAATCCTCTGCATGACCATAGGAATTGGGGCGGAGGCCGTCAATGACCGTCACCGGAGCGGCGAGGTGCAGCCGGGGCCAGCGGGTCGGTGACGGCCCTGCCCGACCTGCGCGTCCGCCCCACCGGGGGCTCTTGGCGGGCGCGGCATGATGGAGCCGTGCAGACGCCCAGCAGCGACCAGCAGGCCATTCCCCCGCTGCGCCGCAATCCGGTGCAGCGCCGCAGCGCCGACCGCCTCGCGCGCATCCTCGACGCCTGTGCGGAACTCCTCGACGAGACGGGCTACGAGAACCTCAGCACCCGCGCGGTCGCCGCCCGCGCCGGAGTGCCGATCGGCTCCGTCTACCGCTTCTTCGGCAACAAGCGCGCCCTGGCCGACGCCCTCGCGCACCGCAATCTCGACCGCTACATGCGGCAGGTGGCGGAGCGGCTCTCCGGCGCCGGGCCGCTGGAGTGGCGGCAGGCGGTCGATGTCGTGGTGGACGTCTACATCGCGACGAAGCGCGATACGCCGGGCTTCGCCCTCGTCGACTTCGGGGTGCAGGCCCCCGCCACCGGCCCTCCGGGCACGGCCACCCGCCGGGTCGCGGAACAGCTCTGCGTGCTGTTCGCCGACCGCCTCGGCCGTACGCCCGGCGACGAACTGCGACGGGCCTTCCTCGTCGGAGTGGAGGCGGTGGACGCGGTCCTGCGGCTCGCCTTCCGCTCCGACTCCGCCGGCGATCCCGCGATCGTCGCCGAGGCGAAGGATCTCGTACGCGCCTACCTCGCCCGGTTCCTCGACGGGCCCGGTGCACCGGAGCCGGCGCGCGAGCGGGAGCGGGAGTCGGGCGAGTAAAGCGGAATAAGGGGAGGGGCCGGGGCGGCGGAAGAGGGCCGGGGCGGTGGGAGCAGGGAGGGCGGGGCGGGAATCGGCGGTGGGTGAATCGAATCCGCAGGACCGGTGCCGTCCATGCGTACCGGTCGGTATGGTCGGGGTGTCCGTACGCCACCGCCCCCGAGCCGCACCGGCGCCGCCCTTCGCGCCGTCGGCCACCGCCGTCCCCGGGAGGGACCGATGAGCCGTACCGCCCTGCGCGTCTGCCCGCTCTGCGAGGCCACTTGCGGCCTCACCCTCACCGTCGAGAACGACCGCGTCACCGGCGCCCGAGGCGACCGCGACGATGTGTTCAGCGCCGGATTCATCTGCCCCAAGGGCGCGGCCTTCGGCGAGCTCGACAACGACCCGGACCGGCTCACCCGGCCCCTCGTCCGCCGCGACGGGCGGCTGGCCGAGGCGAGTTGGGAGGAGGCGTTCGACGCGGTCGCCGCAGGGCTGCGGCCCCTGATCGACGCGTACGGGCCGGACTCCGTCGCCGTCGTGCTCGGCAATCCCAACGTCCACACGATGGCCGGCGCCCTCTACCCGACGATGCTGCTCGGCGCGCTCCGTACCCGCAACGTCTACACGGCCAGCACGCTCGACCAGATGCCCAAGCACGTCTCCAGCGGGCTGCTGTTCGGCGACGCCCTCGCGATCCCCGTGCCCGACCTCGACCGCACGGACCACCTGCTGCTCATCGGCGCCAACCCGCTGGAGTCCAACGGCAGCCTCTGCACGGCGCCCGACTTCCCCGGCCGGCTGAAGGCGCTGCGCCGCCGCGGCGGCCGGCTCACCGTCGTCGATCCGCGCCGCACCCGCACCGCGAAGCTCGCCGACCGGCATCTCGCGCCCCGCCCCGGTACGGACGCGGCGCTGCTCGCCGCGCTCGTGCACGTCCTGTTCGCCGAGGAACTGACAGACCTGGGCCGGCTCGACGGCCATGCCGACGGGGCCGAGGGGGTCCGCGCCCTCGTCGACGCGTTCACCCTCGAGGCGGCCGCGGCCTTCTGCGGCCTGTCCGCGGCGGACATCCGGGAGACCGCCCGCGAGCTGGCCGCGGCGCCCACCGCCGCCGTCTACGGGCGCGTCGGCAGCTCCACCGTCGAATTCGGCACCCTCGCGAGCTGGCTCGTCGACGTCCTCAACATCCTCACCGGCAACCTCGACCGGCCCGGCGGCGCCATGTTCCCGCTCTCCGCCACCGCCCCTCCGCCCCGGCCCGCCGGGCCCGGCAAGGGCTTCGCGCTCGGCCGCTGGCGCAGCCGGGTCTCCGGGCACCCGGAGGCCAAGAGCGAACTCCCGCTGGCTACGCTCGCGGAGGAGATCGAGACGCCGGGGGAGGGGCAGGTCCGCGCGGTCGTCGCCATCGCCGCCAACCCGGTTCTCTCGGCGCCCGACGGCGACCGCCTCGACCGGGCGCTGGCGTCCGTCGACTTCATGGTCAGCGTCGACCCGTATCTGGGGGAGACGGCCCGGCACGCCCATGTCGTCCTGCCGCCGCCGCGCCCCTCGCAGTCACCGCACCACGACTTCGTCTTCAACGGATTCGCCGTGCGCAACCAGGCGCGCTTCAACCGGGAGGCGATACCGCTCCCCGACGGCCGGCCCGACGAGGGCGAGATCCTCGCCCGGCTCGTGCTGTGCGCCGCCGGCATGCACGGCGCCGACCCCGCCGAGGTCGACCGCACGGCCGTCGAGCGCACGCTGGCGAAGGCCGTGGCCGACCCGCACGCGCCCGTGCACGGCCGGGAGCCGGCGGAGCTGGCCGCGCGGCTCACCGGGCGCACCGGCGTGGAGCGGCGGCTGGACATGATGTTGCGGCTCGGCCCGTACGGCGACGGCTTCGGCGCCCGCCCGGACGGCCTCAGTCTGGAGAAGCTGCTCGAACACCCGCACGGCATCGACCTCGGGCCGATGCGGCCGCGCATCCCGGAGGTGCTCCGGACCCGCAGCGGGAGGATCGAGCTCTGCCCCGCGCCGATCGCCGCCGACATGGACCGGCTGCGCCGGGCCCTGGTCGAACGCCTGCACGGCGACGGGACCGGGCTCGTCCTCGTCGGGCGCCGCCATCTGCGCTCCAACAACAGCTGGATGCACAACCTGCCCGCGCTGACCGGTGGCAGCAACCGCTGCACCCTTCAGGTCCACCCCGACGACGCGGCCCGGCTCGGGCTGGCCGACGGCGCCATGGCCCGGATCAAGAGCGACGGCGGCGAGGTGGTGGCGCCGGTCGAGGTGACCGGCACCCTGCGGGCCGGGGTCGTCAGCCTGCCGCACGGCTGGGGCCACGACCGGTCCGGGACCCGGCTGTCCGTGGCGTCCGCCGCGCCGGGGGCGAACGTCAACCAGCTCCTGGACGGCAGCCGGCTCGACCCGCTGTCCGGCACGGCGGTGCTGAACGGCTTCCCCGTGCAGGTCGAGCCCGCGGGCTGAGCGGTGCGCCGCTGCCTCCTCGCCGGCCCGGGCCGGGCCGGCGAGGAGGGAGCCGTCGGAAACGAAAGATGCGGGGCGGTCGGGGGCGGACGGAGGATGCCGGACGGGAGGCACGGGCATGCCCGCAGCGGCTCCCCGGCCGGCGCTGTCCGTACCGGCCCGGGGCTCTCCGTATCGGCTCGACGCTTTCCGGATCGGGCGCTTCCGCGCCACTCTTCCGCCGGTTCTTCCCGCGCCGATCCGGCCCCGTTCGCCCCGGCCCGCGCCCCGCTCCGCAGTCCACCGAGCTGACCTGGTCTTTTGCGCTTATTGCTCACGGGCAAAGCCTTGTTAACGCGAAGTGAACGAACCTACGGTCGTCCGGACCGCCACCACCTCCCCGGCCCGCGGATTGTCCCGTGAGGCGAGACCGCTGGCGGACCCCCGGTCGAACGATAGGTATCCGTATGTTGACAATCCTCGGATTTGTCATGATCGCCACCTTCCTGGCTTTGATCATGACCAAGAAGATGTCGCCGATGGCGGCGCTCGTCCTCATTCCCGCGCTCTTCTGCGTCCTGGTGGGGCAGGGCGCGCAACTCGGCGACTACGTCCTCGACGGCATCGCGGAACTTGCGCCCACCGCCGCGATGCTGATGTTCGCCATCGTCTTCTTCGGGGTGATGATCGACGTCGGTCTGTTCGACCCGATCGTCAGAGTCATCCTGCGGTTCTGCAAGGCGGACCCGATGCGGGTCGTCGTCGGCACGGCCGTGCTCGCCGCCATCGTCTCGCTGGACGGCGACGGCTCCACGACCTTCATGATCACTGTGTCGGCGATGCTGCCGCTCTACCGGCGGCTCGGCCTGAGCCTCGTCGTCCTGACCGGCATCGCCGCCACCGCCAACGGCGTGATGAACACCCTCCCCTGGGGCGGCCCCACGGCCCGCGCCGCCACCGCGCTCAAACTCGACGCGGGCGACATCTTCGTCCCCATGATCCCCGCGCTCGCCGTCGGCCTGCTCTTCGTCTTCTTCCTCGCCTACGTCCTCGGGATGCGGGAGCGCAAGCGCCTGGGCACCCTCGTATTCGACGGTGCCGGGAAGGCCGAAGCCGGGAAGGCCGAAGCCGGCACGGGCGAGGCCGAGCCCGTCCTGGTCGGGTCCGGTACTGCCGGCTCGGGCAACGGGGGCTCCGGCAGCAGCGCCGGTACCGCCACCGGTACCCGGCCGGTGGCCGGCGGCGCCGGTCCGGCGTCCGGCGCGGGCGGCACGACGGGCTCCGACTCCGGATCGGGCCCGGGCTCCGGCTCCGACTCCGGATCGGGTTCGGAGTACCGGAAGGACGTCGCCGCGGTGCTCGACCCGAACCGCGCCAGCCTCCGGCCGCGGCTCTACTGGTTCAACGCGGGACTCACCCTGACCCTGCTGACCCTGCTCATCCTCCAGGTGCTGCCGATCCCGGTGCTCTTCCTGCTCGGCGCGGCGCTGGCCCTGACGGTGAACTTCCCGAACATGGCGGACCAGAAGGACCGTATCGCCGCCCACGCGGACAACGTCCTCAACGTCTCCGGCATGGTCTTCGCCGCGGCGGTCTTCACCGGCGTCCTCACCGGCACCGGCATGGTCGACGAGATGGCCCGCGCGGTGGTCGGGGCGATCCCCGATGGCATGGGCCCGCACATGGCTCTCGTGACCGGCCTGCTCAGCATCCCGTTCACCTACCTCATGTCCAACGACGGCTTCTACTTCGGCATCGTGCCGATCCTCGCCGAGGCCGGAGCCGCGCACGGGGTGAACCCCCTCGAGATCGCCCGTGCCTCGCTCATCGGCCAGCCGCTCCACATGTCCAGCCCGCTCGTCCCCGCCGTCTACGTCCTCATCGGGATGGCCAAGGTCGAATTCGGGGACCACGCGCGGTTCACCGTGAAATGGGCGGCGCTCACCTCCCTGGTGGTGCTCGGGGCCGGGCTGCTGTTCGGCATCATTTAGATCATCCGGCGGAAGAGCGGAAGAGCGGAAG
>DOWQ01000586.1 GCA_003519485.1 Streptomyces sp.
CCGTACGGGTCGTCGTACGGCGAGGGGGCCGGGCGCGGTGCCTGCGGGCGCGGGGCCTGCGGCCGAGGCGCCGCCGGGCGCATCGCGTCGTAGCCGGTGCCGCCCGCCGGGCCGTTCTGGTACGGCTGCTGGCCGGGATAGCCGCGCGGGGCGGCGGCCTGCTGGGGTATGTAGGGCGTGGGCGCCTGCTGCAGCGGCGCGTGCTGCTGGTGGTTCGGGTAGCCGTACCCCTGCGAGGGGTAGGAGGGCCCGGGCGGCAGCGCGGGAAGCGCGGACGGGAGGGCGGGCAGATAGCTGCCGGTGTCGTACGCGGACGGCACGCGGATCGGCGCGATCTGAGGGGTACCCCGCTCTGCGACCAGGCTGTCGTAGATCGGGGTGTCAGGGAAGGAGGGCGCGGAGTAGTAACCGCCGCCATAGGTGGAGCGGGGGGAGGTCATGCTGCATAAGTTAAGCCCACGATGTGCTGATTGGGGAGACCGATAAGAGGGTTGTTTCGGGTGTTCGGAGCGGCTCCAGGGAAGCAATCGGTCGAAATATCTCCAAACCAGGACGCCGAAGTGTCTGCACATTGTGCAAAGGCCGAGTTCCGGGGCGGTTACCGGAGGTTGGCCGGAAGGATCACCCGGTACCGCACACACACCGGGCGGCAATAGATTGTTCCCGGACGAATCAGCGTCGGGCATCCGGCGGACCCACGAGGGGAAGAGCATGGCGATGCGCAAGGGCACCAACGTCCCGGTTCCGGCGCCGGTGGTACGGATCGAACTGGGCTGGCGGACCGGTCCCGGCGTCCCGGACGCCGACGCCTCCGCACTGTTGCTGCAGGCTTCGGGCAAGGTCCGTTCGGACGAGGACTTCGTCTTCTACAACCAGGCTGAGCACCCCTCCGGGGCCGTCCGGCACACGGGCAAGCAGACCGCCGGCGAAACCGTGACCGACACCCTCGAAGTGGACTTCGCCCGCGCCGAGCCCGGCGTCGAGACCGTGGTGCTGGCGGCCTCGGCGGACGGCGGGAGCTTCGGGCGGGTGCCCGGGCTGCACATCCGCGTACTCGACGCCGCGAACGGCGCGGAGCTCGCCCGCTTCGACAGCGAGGACGCCTCCGTGGAGACCGCCTTCGTGCTCGGCGAGCTCTACCGGCGGCAGGGCGCCTGGAAGTTCCGCGCCGTCGGGCAGGGCTACAGCAGTGGACTGGAGGGCCTCGCCTCGGACTTCGGCATCAGCGTGGAAGAGCCGCAGGCGGCGCCCGCCGCGCCGCCGGCCGCCCCGGTCACCGCCGCACCGGCGCGCACACCGGCGCCCGCCCCGGCGGCCGCGCCCCCAGCGGCAGCCGCCGCGCCGGTCAGTCTCTCGAAGGTCACGCTCACCAAGGAGGCGCCCTCCGTCTCGCTCACCAAGCAGGGCGGCACCTCCGGCGGTCTGCGGGTCAACCTCAACTGGGAGGTGCGCAAGCAGTTCAAGGGCTGGGGCAGCAAGCTCGGCCGGGCGATGGCCATGCATGCCGACCTCGACCTCGACCTGTGCGCCCTCTTCGAGCTCAGCGACGGCAGCAAGGGTGTGGTCCAGGCGCTCGGCAACGCCTACGGCTCACTGGACCGGCCGCCGTTCATCCACCTCGACGGCGACGACCGCACCGGCGCGGTCTCGACCGGTGAGAACCTCACCGTCAACCTCGACCGCCGCAGCGACTTCCGGCGGGTCCTGATCTTCGTCACGATCTACGAGGGCGCCCGCAGTTTCGCGGACCTGCACGCCACGGTCACGCTCACGCCCCAGCACGGCGCCGCCGTCGACTTCTCCCTCGACGAGTGCACGGTGCCGTCGACCGTCTGCGCCCTCGCGCTGATCACCAACACCGGCGGCGACCTCGTCGTCCAGCGGGAGGCCCGCTACCTCGTCCCCGAGCGCGGCGTCAGCCCGCAGCGCACCGTCGATGCCGCCTACGGCTGGGGCATGAACTGGACGCCCGGCCGGAAGTGACCCTTCGGCCGCTCACGGCCCGGCGCCTTCCTCCACGGTGCCGGGCCGGCGCGCGTACACCCGCCCCTTCCAGACCGCCCCGTGGCCGCGGTGGTGCCGGACCGCCGAGTCGACGGTCATCAGCAGATGGAGCCCGGCGGTGAACGGCAGCAGCAGGGCCGACCTCGCCGGCTGCCCGTAGTAGCGCAGCAGCGGCAGAAACGAACCGGCCATCAGCGCCCATGCCAGGCCGCCCGCCGCCGCCGTGACCGGCTCACCGGCGACGGCTCCCGCGAACAGCGCCAGCGGCGGCACCAGATAGACCCATGCCATCCCCGCGACCGTCAGGGCCAGCAGCAGCGGACTGTGCCGCAGCTGGGTGTACGCGTTGCGCGCCACCATCTCCCAGAGCCCGCCCAGTCGCGGATACGGGCGCACGCTGCGCGCCCGGTCCGCCAGTCCCAGCCAGATCTTCCCGCCGCTGCCCCGTACCGCCCGTGCCAGGGCGATGTCGTCGATCACCGCGTCCCGTACGGCGTCGGGGAAACCGGCCCGCTCGGCCGCCTCGTCGCGCAGCAGCATGCAGCCGCCGGCTGCCGCGGCCGTACGGGAGCCCGCGCGGTTGACCCGCCGGAAGGGGTAGAGCTGGGCGAAGAAGTACCCGAAGGCCGGTACGACCAGCCGCTCCCAGCCGTTGGCCACCCGCAGCCGGGCCATCAGCGAGAGCAGGTCGAGATCGGCCGCCTGCGCCGCGCACACCAGCTCGCGCAGGCTGTCGCGGTTGTGGGCGATGTCGGCGTCCGTCAGCAGCAGGTACTCCAGCTCCGGCATCCGGGAGCGGGCCAGCGCCATCCCGTGCCGTACGGCCCACAGCTTGCCGGTCCAGCCGGGCTCGGGCTCGCCGGGGGAGTCGACGGTGAGCGGCAGCCCGCCCGTGCTCGCGGAGCGGGGCGGGCGGGCCGCCAGCGCGCGGGCGACGTCGCCGGTGCCGTCGGTGCTCCCGTCGTCGATGAGGAAGATCTCGGCGCGGCCGGGGTACTCCTGTGCGAGCAGCGAGACCAGGCTGTCCGGCAGCAGGGTGGCCTCGTCCCGGGCCGGCACGACGACGGCGACATCCGGCCACCGGCGCGGGGCGCGCCGGTCCGGCAGCCGGACATCGGTTCGCCAGTAGAACCCCCGGCCCAGCAGCAGCCACCCCCAGGCGGCCAGGGACACGACTGGGATCCAGGTAAGGGCGCTCACGCCCGCAGTCTGCCGGACAAGTCGGACACGAGTGAGGACGCGGCCCGCGTTTCGGCCGTCCATCACCCCTCTGCGGCGGCGCAGCACGGCCGGCCGGCGCTCTGGGGACACGGCCTCGGCGGGGCGGGCTCTCCGGTCCGGTCGGCCCGTCAGAGGTCCGTCCGACCCTCGGGGGCCCGCCCGGTTCGTCCGGCAGGGGCGGTCCGCCCCGGGACGGTCACCCCCGTCGGGCCGGTCCCGTTCCGCGGCAGGTGCGGTGCGTCCCCCGTCCCACCGCCGCCCGGGTGCCGGGGAG
>DOWQ01000480.1 GCA_003519485.1 Streptomyces sp.
GACGAAGAGTGCAGACGCCGCGACCCCGCCCACCCGGCCGGCCGACGCCGTGAGCGCCGGTCCCGTCCGGTCACCGCACGACCGGATCCGCCCCCGCCGGCGGCCGGGGCAGCCGGCCCGCCGCACCGGCCATCCGCACCCCTGAGCCCCGCCCCACCTCCCGGCCCGACCCTCGGGCCCCGGCGGCGGACCCCGCACGACATCGAGCACGAGCAGCAGCACCGACCACCGTCAGGGAGAGCGACCCGCCATGGCCGAGCAGCCCCTCCTCCGCGATGTCATCGACATCAAGGAGAACATCTCCACCTCGGACTTCGTGCTGTCCCTCGCCGAGGCGACGACACCCGAGGGCGCCCGGAACGCGCTCGAGGACTACGTCGTCACCGAGCGGCTGCTGGAGAACTTCGACGAGGCGCTGGCGCTCATCAAGGCCTCCCTCGACGGGCACCGCTCCAAGGCGGCCTACCTGCACGGCTCGTTCGGTTCCGGTAAGTCGCACTTCATGGCCGTGCTGTACGCGCTGCTCAGCGGCGACCCGGCCGCCCGTGCCCGTACCGAGTTCGACCCGGTGGTGACCAAGCACGAGTGGCTGACCACAGACGGCAAGAGGTTCCTGCTCGTGCCGTACCACATGCTCGGCGCCAAGGCCCTCGAACAGCGGGTGCTCGGCGGATACGTCACGCACGTCAAGAAGCTCCACCCGGAAGCCCCGACCCCGCAGGTGTACCGGACCGACTCCCTCTTCGCCGACATCCGGGCCAACCGTGCCACCTACGGTGACGAGGCGGTCATCCGCGGCCTCGGTGGCGGCGACGCGGGAGACAGCGAGACGGACGAGTGGGGGGAGGGCTTCGCCTGGACCCCGCAGCTCCTCGACACCGCCCTCACCGCCGAGGAGGACCACGAGGGCGGCACCCCGCTCGACCTCCGCAACCCCGCCACCCCGGCCGAGCTGCGCGCCAAGCTGGTCAACGACGCCGGCACCAACCTCTTCCCCGGCTTCGTCAGGAACGCCACCGAGAACGAGCACGGCTTCATCTCCTTGGACGCCGGTCTGTCCGTCATCGCCGAGCACGCCAAGTCGCTCGGCTACGACGGCCTGATCCTGTTCTTGGACGAGCTGATCCTCTGGCTCGCGACCCTCATCCACGAGCAGAAGTTCGTGGCCCGCGAGGCCAGCAAGATCACGAACTTCGTGGAGGGCGGCGACGCCCGGCGCGCCATCCCCGTCGTGTCGTTCATCGCCCGCCAGCGCGACCTGCGGGAACTCGTCGGCGAAGAGGTGTCGGGCGCGGCGGAAGCCTCCATCCAGGACACCCTGAACCTGGCCTCCGGCCGGTTCGACAAGATCACCCTGGAGGACCGCAACCTCCCGCAGATCGCTCACGCGCGCGTCCTCAAGCCGAAGGACGCCGAGGCGCAGCGGCTCGTCGACGCGGCCTTCGAGCAGACCAGGCGGGTCGGCACCCAGGTCTGGGACACCCTCCTCGGCTCGGAGAAGGGCACGACCGGCGCGGACGCGGAGTCGTTCCGGCTGACCTACCCCTTCTCGCCGGCGTTCATGGACACCCTCGTCCACATCTCGTCCGCGCTGCAGCGTTCCCGTACCGGTCTGAAACTGATGGGGCAGCTGCTCGCCGACCATCGCAACGAGATCCGGCTCGGGCAGCTCATCCCGGTCGGCGACCTCTACCCGGTGATCGCGGCCGGCGGCGACAAGCCGTTCACCGACAGCCTCAAGGTCGTCTTCGAGGCCGCCGACAAGCTCTACAAGACCAAGCTGCGGCCCTACCTCCTCAGCTCGTACGACATCACCGAGGACGACGTCGAGCAGTTCGTCAACCGGCCCGAGGCCGTCACCGACCAGCAGCGCGCCAACCGCTGCCGCATGTTCGTCGGCGACAACCGGCTCGTGTGCACCCTGCTGCTGTCCGCGCTCGCGCCCAGCGTGCCCTCCCTGGCCGAGCTGACCATCCGGCGGCTCGGCGCGCTCAACCACGGGTCGGTGCTCGCACCCATCCCGGGCGCCGAGGTCGGCATCATCAAGAACAAGGTCGCCGAGTGGGCGGCCCGGTTCCCCGAGATCAAGGAGACCGGCACCGACGCCAACCCCGGCGTACGGCTGGAGCTGTCCGGCGTCGACGTGGACTCCGTCATCGCCAACGCCCAGGTCAACGACAACCCCGGCAACCGGGTCGCCCTCGCCCGGCATCTGCTGTCCAAGGAACTAGGTGTCGAACAGGGTCAGTTGAGCGAGCAGCTCGGCTTCGTGTGGCGCGGCACCGCACGCACCGCCGAGATCGTGTTCGGCAACGTCGCCGACGAGGACGAGCTGCCCGACCACGACCTGATGCCGCAGGAGGACGGCCGCTGGCGCATTGCCATAGACCTCCCCTTCGACGAGGGCGAGTGGGGCCCGGTCGAGGACGTCAACCGCATGCGGCGATTGCGCGAGCGCCAGCAGGGCGAACGGTCCCGCACCGTCGCCTGGCTGCCCGCGCACCTGTCCGCGCAGCGCTTCGCCGACTTCCGGCGTCTCGTCGTCATCGACAAGGCACTCGCCGACGAGCACCGCTTCGACACCCAGTACGCCGGCCACCTCAACGCCGACAACCGCAGCCGCGCCAAGGGCCTCCTCGAAACCCAGCGCGAGGCCCTGCTCAAGCAGGTCAAGGGCGCCTTCAAGCAGGCGTACGGGCTGGCCCAGAAGCAGGCCGCCGACGTCGTGCCCGACTTCGACGACCACCTCGTCGCCCTGCCCGGCGTGGACGGCCTCACCCTGTCCTTCGGGCAGAGCCTGCACGACGGCATCCGGCACGTGGCGGGCAAGCTGCTCGCCCACCAGTACCCGGCGCACCCCGACCTCGACCCCGACGGCATCGCGGTCAAGGCGGCCGACGCCGTCAAAGCCGCCGACACCCGCAAGGTGTTCACCCACGTCCGGGCCGCCGCCGAGGCCCGCGACGGGCGGGTGGAGGTCCCGGCCGCCGACCGCAGGCTCATGCAGCGCGTCGCCGGGCCGCTGCGCCTCGGGCAGCAGAAGGAGGCGTACTTCGAGCTGTCCCGCTTCTGGGCCGACCACTTCCGGCAGCTCGCCAGCGCCCAGGGCGTCACCGGGGACCTGTCCCTGATCACACTCACCGACTGGACCGACAAGCCCGACCCGCGCGGCCTGCCCGACTTCGTCACCCGGCTCGTCGTCGCCGCCTTCGCCGAGATGGACGACCGGGTGTGGGTGCGCGGCGGCACTGTGCTCGACCCCGCGCCCGAACTCTCCGCGATCAAGGACCACGACGCGCTGCGCAGCCAGCCGCTGCCCGCCGAGTCCCACTGGGACACGGCACGGCAGCGCTTCGAGACGGTCTTCGGGCAGAAGGCTCCCGCCCTGCGGCGCGGCCGGATGGTCAACCAGTTCGCCCGCCAGATCATCGAGGCCGCCCGCGCCCACCGGGATTACGCGGCCGACCTGGTACACCAGTTGGAGGCCCACGCCTCCTTCCTCGGCCTCGACCAGGCCGCCGACACCGGACGGCTGGCCCTCGCCCGCCGCTCCCTGCAACTGCTGGACGCGCTCACGGCGGAGGCCGGCAAGGGCGCGGCCGGGGCGAAGAAGACCGTCGAAGCTTTCGCCTCCTTCGACCTCGGCGAGACCAGCGCCGACCGGTACGGCACCTCCGTCAAGAAGGCCCGCGCGGTCGCGGAAGCCGTCGCCTCCGCGCCCTGGAGCACCCTCGAACTCGCCGCCGGGCTCGGCCCCGAGGGCGAGGCGCTGCTCGACTCGCTGCGCAACGTCGCCCGCGACGACCAGCGCACCGCGGACCTGCGCGACGCCCTGGCCCGCACCCAGCGCGAGGTCGTCGCCCTGGTCAAGCGCCGCCAGGCCGCCCTGCCGTCCCCGCCCGCCGCGCCGCAGCCCACGGCCGACGATTTGTCACTGAACACGACGACCAGCGACCCGCGCATCCCCTTCGGCTCGCAGGAGACACCCACATCGGACTCCACCGGCAGCGGCTCCGCGCGAACGGCCGGTGGCCGCCGTACGACCGCCGCACGCGCCGCCGCCGACCTGCAGGCGGAACTGTCCGAACTGGCAGCCCGCCACCCCGACGCGACCATCGAGATCACCTGGAAGGTCGTCGAATGACGGACACCGCCGCCGCTGTCCCGGGCGCCGTCCGGCTGAACACCGCCACCGTGACCCAGTACCTGTCCTCGCGGTCCTCCCTCGCGGCTTCCCTGACCGGAGGCGGCGGGGGCAGTCACCGGGTCGTGCTGCTGCGGTCCGCACCCCAGTGGGACGGACCCGTCGAACCGGTCTGGGGCGAGGGCCGGACGGCCGGCGTCGCGGTCGCGCCCTCCCCGCTCGCCGTCCACGAACTCGTCCTCGACCACCTTGCGGGCCGCCGCCGGGGCCCCGCCGTCCTGGTCGTCCTCACCGACCGCGAGCAGAACGAACTCGACCCGGCGATCACCGCCCGCGTTCACAAGCGGTGCATCGACACGGTCGACAGCTGGGACGTCGTGCGGGAGGCGTTCGGCGCCCGGCAGATAGACCCCCGGCTCAAGGACGTCAACTGGGCCGCTGAGGCACTCCTCGACGCCACCCCGCCCACCACGGGCGGCTGGCCGCCCGTGCCCGGCGGCTGGCTGTCCCGGCAGTACGCCCTCACCGCGCTCGCCCAGCGCCGTCTGCGCCTGGGCCGCTACGACACCGAGGGCAGCAGGCGCCGCCCCGGTGACGACCGGCTCGATGCCCAGGTCCTGCTGCACTGGTCGACCCGGCCCGGCGCCCCCGAACGGCTCCTCGCCCTGCGCGGCCCCGAACGCGCCGGACTGGCCGGCTTCCTCGCCGAGGAGGACCAGGCGGGCCTCGCCGGGCGCGCCCTGCTCGCCC
>DOWQ01000612.1 GCA_003519485.1 Streptomyces sp.
CCTCGCACGTCGCCCTGTCCGCCGTCGTCCTGGCGGTCAGCGGCCTCGCGGCCGGTGCGCTCCAGGTACTCGGGCCGGCCATCGCGGCGGAGTCGGTGCATCCGGAGGAGCGCGGCGAGGCCATCGCGGCCAGCGGCACCTTCCGCGCCGCCGCCCTGTTCACCGCCCCGCTCGCGGTCGCCGGCCTGGTGGTCGTACTACCCCTGGCACCCGCTGTCGCCCTGGTCGGCGCCGCGATGACGGTACCGGCCATCGCCCTGCGCCGTCGCACCGCTGCCCCGGAGGCCTTCACTTGAGGATGCCGGTCCGCAGCGCCTCGGCCGGGACATTCGCCGATGTCCCGGCCCTCGTGCCGGCCGAGCAGCCGCAGCCCCGGTGGAATGACCGGGGAAGAGTCACCTCCGGGACCGATGCCGACCGGCACCTGATCGACCACGGTCGCGGCCTCGCCGAAACCAACGGAGACCATCCGCACCTTGCCCGCGCGGCCGACGACGTCCCCGTCCGCGCGGGCCATCGGAACGCTGCTCCGCATCCGCGAGTCGACGAGGACGTGCCATTCCCGACCGCCAGGCCGGAACCCGCCAGCGGGCCGGCGTCCGGGCCAAAGCCGAAAGCCGCCACGCGGTGGCAGAGAAGCGACCGGCTCGGCTCAGCCGGCCGTGGCCCCGTCCCCCTCGGCAACCTGCCGCACACGGTCGGCAGTGCGCTGCAGGTGCTCACGCATGATGGCGGTGGCCGTCGCGACATCGCGGCGCTCCACAGCGTCGATCAGCTTCCGGTGCTCGACAGCCCCCCGGTGCCCCATCAAGGGTGCGGCCACACGGGCCTCCTGGAGCGACATCAGCAGCGGGCCGTGGAAGCTGTGAACGAGCATCTCCACCGCCGCGTTGTGGGTGCAGGCGGCGACGCGGACGTGGAACGCCGCGGACATGGCCATGGTGTATGTCCCGGCCTCCAGAGACCGCTCGCTCTCCTCGATCATGGCACGCAGAGCGGCGATGTCCTCTTCGTCGGCGCGCTCGATCACATGCGGCAGAATCCCCACCTCGAAGACCATACGGGCCTCGGTGACCTCCGAAGCCGTGAGCGGCGACAGAGCCAGCAGGTCGGACAGCCTCTCACCGACCCGCTCGTTGCTCGGCGAGGTGACAAAGGCGCCTCCGCGGGCACCCACCCGGATCTGCACCAAGCCGCCGGACTCCAGGACGCGCAGCGCCTCGCGCACGGTCACCCGGCTGACACCGAAC
This sequence comes from Streptomyces sp., assembly GCA_003519485.1. Lineage (GTDB taxonomy): Bacteria > Actinomycetota > Actinomycetes > Streptomycetales > Streptomycetaceae > Streptomyces. Next base: position 1,251 of record DOWQ01000612.1, read on the forward strand.
GTCTCGCACAGGGCCCGCTCACTCGGGAGCCGGTCACCCGGCGTCAGCTTCCCCTGCTGGATCAGCGCGCGGACCTGCTCGACGATGGCTTCCGAGGCGCGGCCGAGGGTAACGGGGTTGAACAACGCCCCCGTCTGCACGGCAGCCTGCGGATCCGCGGCACCACCCTTCCGGGCGCGGTCATGTACGGGGGGCTCACTTCTGGGCATGTCCCCATCCTCTCACCGGACGGAGGTCTTTATTGACACTCGGGCCGAGGATTTCATGGTAGGTCTACCGAGGTGAGGGCGGATGGCAACAGTTCCCGGCCCGTCGTGGGAGCGGATGACGGCCTGCTCTCCGTGGCGGCCGCCACGGCGCTCGGCACGGACCGGGAGAGCGACGGCGGGCAGAGCCGCGCCGCGGGGGCCTCGCCCCGCTCGTCCCCGGCCACGAGCACGAGCACGAGCACGCCGGCAGGATCGCCGCTGTCGGGAACCGCGCCGACGCTCGGGTGTCGCGGTCGGTGACCGGGTCGCGGCGGAGGAGTCCCGTCCGAGCACAAGCGTCCGATCGCAGTGTTCCCCCGCATGACCTTGTCGCGCGAAAGGAGGTCGACATCATGGGCGTACGCGGTCACGATCGCGGCGTGGAGCCGACCAGGGAGATCACCAGGTCCGGCCGCCGGCAGCCCGCCACCCACTGCTTTGCCCGGGCCGGCGCCGACGAGGCACTGCGTACCGCAGGGCTCCGCGGCGGTCCGTCCGCCGTCCATGTGCGCGTCCTGCCCAACGGGGAGCCCTGGTGAGCGCCCCGCCGCCCCCGGTGGAGGCGACCCGGGAGCGCTTGGCCGGTCTGCGCCACACCATCGCCCTCGGCTGCCGCATCCTCGCCCAGCAGGGCCTGGTCGAGGACATCCTCGGCCATGTCAGCGTCAGGGTCGGCCGGGACCGGATGCTGGTGCGGTGCCGGGGGCCCCGGGAGCGCGGACTGCTGTTCACGGAGCCCGAGGATGTTCGACTGGTGGGCTTCGACGGGCAGGGCGCACTCGACGGCGGCTACTCCATTCCCAACGAACTGCCCATCCACTCCGAGCTGATGCGCGCCCGGCCGGACATCACGGCCGTCGTGCACGCCCACCCGCCATCGGTGCTGCTTGCCGGGCTGGCCGGGATTCCCCTCCGGCCGGTCTTCGGCGCGTACAACATCCCCGCGTTCCGCATGGCCGTCGCGGGAGTGCCGGTCTACCCCCGTGCCGTGCTGATCCGGCGGCCGGAGCTGGGCCGGGAGATGGCCGCCGCCATGAGCGACTCCCACGTGTGCATCCTGCGAGGGCATGGGCTGACCACGGCCGGGACCACGGTGGAGCAGGCAGTGATCCGGGCGCTCAACCTCAACGCTCTGTGCCGCGTTTCGTATGATTTGTCGCGATTCGACCATATAGTGACAGACATCCCCGAACCGGACATAGCCGAACTTCCCGACCTCGGCAGCGCTTTCAACGACACCGCGCTCTGGCGCCACCACATCGCCCGGCTGGATCACCTGGGCTTGCTTCCCGCGCGGGCGGACTGACCACACAGCCGAGCCGGGCGGGCGGCGCCGCGGCCCGCCCCGTCCACCCACCCCGTCGACCTGCGCCGTCTCCGGTGCGGATGGCCGCCCAGGTGCGGCCGCAGTGCGACACCGAGTGGGCCGTGATGAAGGCCCCACAGACCGGGCGTACTGCGGGGCCTTGCGCGACTTCGCCCGCCCCGGCCCCGACCGGTGCCGGGCCGCGGGCTTGTCCAGCCCCGGGTCACGCCCTGTCCGGACGGTGGTCGTCGAGGAGCGAGCCGCTCCGGACAGAACACGGTCCCCCCTCCTTCCGGGGGCCGTCGATGACGACGAGCTGACCTCCCCGAGGTGCCGGCACGGACGGGGCCGGGCCGGCACCGGGGGACAGCCGAGCCCTACGGGGGCCGGGCCCGGCGGTGAATCAGAGCGGACTCATGCCACTCACACCGGGTCGATCAACTCCACCCGGCTGGGGCGCGGCCATTCCGTGCCGACGGAGAAGTTGTCGTGCCACTTCCCCGCCGTCCCCAGCCCGGCACCGCTCGACAGGGCGACGAACGCGTCCGCCGCCGCGCCGCGGGTGAAGGCGATGACGTCGGCCCGGCCGTCCCCGTCGAAATCGCCCACGCCCGGAACCTGGTCGCCGCCCGCGAAGCCGTCGTGCCACTTCCAGCCGTTCTGCACGAACCGGCGGCCGTCGGACGACGAGACGTACACGTCCGCCGTCGCGCCCCGGGTGAAGGTGGCGATGTCGTCCTTGCCGTCACCGTTGCAGTCACCCACCGCCGGCAACTCGTCCCCGACGGCGAACTGGTCGTGCCAGCGCCAGCCGTCCTGCCAAAAGGTACTGCCGCTGGAGAGGGAGACAAAGACGTCGGCCGCCGCGCCCCCGGAACGTTCGCATGCGGTCGGTTCAGGCCGCGAGGAAGCAGCCTCTCGGGAGAACCGGGTCAATCGTGGGACATCCATCACGATCCAACAAAAAAGCACAACAGAAACATTCACTTTCCGAAGGCTGGCGTACGTTCTTGTCCGTTCCGATAGCGCGCTGCCGTCCTGCCGCGGGGTCCGGACCCGGGTCTCCCCCTAAGAGAGTGACCTCATGCACTACCTGGCCGAAGGTCTACGGCTCCCCACGAACTGGCTCGATTACACGATCCTGGCCATCTATTTCGCCGTGGTGCTGGGCATCGGCCTCGCGGCCAGACGGAGCGTGAAGACCAGCCTCGACTTCTTCCTGTCCGGCCGGTCGCTGCCCGCGTGGATCACCGGCCTCGCCTTCGTCGCCGCCAACCTCGGCGCCACCGAGATCCTCGGCATGGCGGCCAACGGCGCGCAGTACGGCATGTACACCGTGCACTGGTACTGGATCGGCGCCATCCCGGCCATGGTCTTCCTCGGCCTGGTGATGATGCCCTTCTACTACGGGTCGAAGGTCCGCTCCGTCCCGGAATTCCTGCTGCACCGCTTCGGCCCGTCCTCGCACCTGCTCAGCTCGGTCATCTTCGCGGTGTCCTCGGTGCTGATCGCGGGCGTCAACCTCTACGCGATGGCGATCGTGCTGGAGGCGCTGCTCGGCTGGCAGCAGTGGGTCGCCATCGTGATCGCAGGCTTCTTTGTCCTCGCGTACATCACCATCGGCGGCCTCTCCTCGGCGATCTACAACGAGGTGCTCCAGTTCTTCGTCATCCTCGCCGCGCTCATCCCGCTGACCGTCGTCGGTCTCAAGCGGGTCGGCGGCTGGGACGGCCTCACCGACTCCCTCACCGGCAGCCACGGCGGCGATTTCCTCAGCGCCTGGCAGGGCACCGGCATCGGCGAGGCCAATCCGCTCGGCGCCAACTGGCTGACCATCGTCCTCGGCCTCGGCTTCGTGATGAGCTTCGGCTACTGGACGACCAACTTCGCCGAGGTGCAGCGCGCGCTGTCCGCGAAGAACGGCTCGGCCGCCAAGCGCACCCCGCTCATCGCCGCCTTCCCCAAGATCCTGATCCCGATGGTCGTCGTCGTGCCGGGCCTCATCGCCCTGGTGATGGAGCCGGCGCTGGGCAAGGCGGAGAGCGGACTCCAGTACAACGACGCCATCCCGGTGCTGATGCGCGACCTGCTGCCGAACGGCGTGCTGGGCATCGCCGTGACCGGGCTGCTCGCCGCCTTCATGGCCGGCATGGCCGCCAACGTGTCGTCGTTCAACACCGTGTTCACCAACGACATCTGGGCCGCGTATCTGAAGAAGGGCCGGGAGGACTCGTACTACCTGCTGACCGGCCGCGTGGTCACCGCGGTCGGCGTGCTGATCGGCATGGGCACGGCCTTCATCGCCGCCAGCTTCAGCAACATCATGAACTACCTCCAGACGCTGTTCTCCTTCTTCAACGTCCCGCTGTTCGTGGTGTTCATCATCGGCATGTTCTGGAAGCGGACCTCGCCCGCCGCCGGCTTCTGGGGCCTGCTGTCCGGCACTGCCGCCGCGATGATCAACTACTTCTGGTTCTACCAGCAGGGCATCATCGACATCCCGAGCGACCAGGGCGCCAACTTCGTCTCCTCGATCGTCGCCTTCCTGGTCGGCGCCGTGGTGATGGTCGTGGTCACCCTCTTCACCAGGCCCAAGCCGGCCGCGGCGCTCGCCGGACTCGTGTACGGCACCAAGTCCCCGGGCATGGAGGAACTCCCGGCCGAGGGCGACGACGCCTGGTACCGCAAGCCGGCCCTGCTGGGCTGGGGCGCGATCATCCTCGCGGCCGTCTGCTACGTACCGTTCTCCTTCTGACCGGAAAGAAGTACGCACCATGACTGACTACCAGACCGAGGTCGAGGACCTGGAGCGCCGGTCCGCGACGGCCGCGCGGCTCTTCGACGTACGGCGCATCATCGGCGGCCTGTTCGTCGTCTACGGCGTGATCGTGACCGCCGCCGGGATCACCGCCACCGAGGCGGACCTGAAGAAGGCGCAGGACATCAACATCAACCTGTGGACGGGCCTGGGCATGCTCGCGCTCGGGCTGTTCTTCCTGATCTGGCTGAAGCTCCGCCCCACGGCCGTCCCGACACCGCCGCTGCCGGCCGCCGGGGCGGAAGGCGGAACGGGAGCCGGAACGGGCGAAGGGACGGGCGACGGAACGGGCGACGGGACGAAGGGCACGGGCCCCGGCACCGGCTGACCGGAGCGGTGAACGGACAGTGATGGAACGGTGATCGGCCCGGCCCGGCTGGTCCGGCTCGGGCCGCGCCGGGCCGCCTCCGGCGATGAGCGGGCGCGGCCGGGGACGGACGGCCCCGGCACGTCGTCCGTCGCCGGGGCCGTCCCCGGCCGAGTCAGTCCGCTTCCGGTGCTGCCACGTCCTCCGGACCGGTGTACGACGCCACCCGGTCGAGCAGGCCCGTGCGCGCGGCCAGCGCCGCCGCCTCCAGCCGGGAGCCGACGCCGAGCTTCATCAGCACCCGCTGCACATGCGTACGGGCCGTGCTCGGCGCTATGCCCATTCCCGCCGCGATCACCCGGGTGTCCTCGCCCTCCGCGACCCGTACGAGCACCTCGATCTCGCGCGGGGTCAGCAGCTGCATCAGCCGCGTGGCCTCGTCGTCCGGCTGTACCGCCGGGTCGAGCAGTTCCGCGAACGCCCCCTGGAGCAGCTGCGGCGCCACCGCCGCCTCGCCCGTACGCGCCTTGATCATGGCCCGTTCCACGCCCTCGATGCGCTCGTCGTGCCGTACGTAGCCGGAGGCGCCCGCGGCGAACGCCGCCGCGATCCCGCGCGGGCTCGGCACCGGCCCGAGCACGACCACCGCCACCTGCGGGCATTCACGCTTGATCCGCAGCACCGGGTCGAACGCCCCCGGCTCGGCCGGCGCGGCCGTGCCCAGCAGGCAGACCTCCGGCGCCCTGTTCACCACCAACTCCGCCGCCCCGGCACTCGGCGCGGCGGCCGCGAGCACCCGGTGCCCGCGCAGTTTGAGAGCCGAGGCCAGCGCCTCGGCCAGCAGCCGGTGGTCGTCGACAACGATGAGCCGCACGCCCATGAGCTTCCCCCACCCCCCCCGAAGCCCCCGGGCCTCTTCCTCCCGGAAGTTACACGCTCGTCTCTCATCGCGCGGGCCCTACCGGGCAGCGGGGCGCCGGAGTGGGAGTTTCCGGCCAATCGGGACCGGAAGGGGCCAGGCTCGGCCACCTGTCGCCCACCGGGAGACCGGCGACGGCCAACGGCCGGCCGCGGCAACCGGCGTACGGGCGTACGGCATGACCCGAGTTCCGAGTCGCGCACCCCGCCGGGTCCCGTACGCCCGCCGCCGAACCCCGAACGGGCAGGGGCCCGGCGGACATCGCGTCCGCCGGGCCCCTGCCCGTACCGCCCTGCCGTGCCGCGCCCCCGCTGCCCCGGCGCTGAGGACTCCGGGGCCGGGCGGGCCTCAGGCGCTGCCGAAGACCACCATCAGGAACTCCGGCCCCTCGGTGGACGCGCTCCGCTCCGAGATCATCTCCTTGCCCAGGTAGAGCCGCCCGTTGTCATAGACGAGCCAGGTGCTCAGGGTAGGACGGAAGTTGGACTCGATGTCGACCGTCTTCACCGGGTGCTTGATGTGGACGGTGCTCTTGAAGGTCTTGGGATCGATGCTGATCACCTGGCCGCCCTGGTCGAACGTGGACTCCTGATAGGCGATCAGGTCCTTCCCGTCCATCTGCACGGGCGACATGATGCGCCGGCCGCCGGCCTCTGCCTGTCCCTTGGGCTTGCCCGTCCCCAGGTCGAAGGCCACGATCTCGTTGGTGTGGCCGTAGTCCTCGCCCTGGGCCTCGTGCTCCTTCGACCCGAGGTAGAGGGCGTCCTTGCCGACGACGACCATCTCGCAGCTCTCGACCTCAGAGCTGCACTCCGCGATGTACTTGCCGTTCTCCGTGGGGATGCGGCTGCGCATCTTGCCCTTGTCGTCCAGCGCGATGAAGTCGGAGACGCCCGCGCCGACGGTGTTACCGGCGTCGATGCCGACCACGAGCGGGTCGGTGGACACGACCTGGGTGTTCCCGACGCCGCTCGGCACCTCGTAGGTGAACTCGGGCTTCCCGGTGGACGGGTCCAGCTTCTGGATCTCGATCTTCGGGGAGTCGTACGAACCGCACTTGCGCACCGCCACCAGGGCGTCACCGCCGCCGTAGCCCGCGTCCTCGCAGTCCGAGGTCTGGTCCGGCTTCCACAGCTCCTTGCCGCTCTCCAGCGACCAGGCCGCGCCGCCGCTCAGACCGCCGGCCGCGACCACGCCGTCGCCGATGGTCACCTCTTCGAAGCGAAGCTCCTCGTCGGCGACCGTGACGGACTTCTGCCACAGCTTCTTGCCGGTGTTGAGGTCGATGAGGGCGACCTGACTGCAGTCCTTGTAGCCGCCGTCCGCCCCGATCTTGCTCTCCTGCGTGACCACCGCGGTCCTGCCGTCGTCGGTGACCTGCTTCGACGCCCAGCAGATCTGGCCGTCGAGCGGCAGGTTCCACTTCTCCTTGCCGTTGGCCTTGTCGTAACCGATGACGGAGTCGACCGCGCCCTTCGCGAAGACCTTCTCCGTCACCCAGAGGCCGTAGACGCCCGTGACGTCCTTGACCTTGGGCTTCTCCACGCTGTACAGCAGGTCGGCGTCGACGTCCACCGGCTTCTTGCTGTCACCGCCGCCCTTCTCACCGTCCTTGGCGCCGTCGGACGAGTTCTGCGCCGCGTCCTTCTTCCCGTCGTCACCGCGCGTGGAGGAGAACCAGACGCCGCTGCCGACGATCAGCAGCACGGCGACGGCCGCGCCAATGATGATCATCATGCGCTGCTTGGCCGGGTTGCTCCCCCCGGGCGGGGTCCCCTGGCCACCGGGGGCCGGCACGCCGGGCGGATGCATGGCGTACTGCTGTTGCCCGTACGGCTGTTCGCCGTACTGCTGCTGCCCCGGGTAGCCGTAACCCGGCTGCTGGCCCGGGTAGCCGTAGCCCGGCTGCTGGCCGGCGGGCTGCTGCGGGCCGGGGTAGCCGTAGCCCGGCTCGCCCTGCGGCTGCCGGCCCGGCGCGCCGAAGCCGCCCGGGGCCG
>DOWQ01000380.1 GCA_003519485.1 Streptomyces sp.
AACAGGATCACGAGACACTAGGGATGGTGAACATCCTGAGGAACTATTTCAGGCCCGGGGCCCGAACAGGAAGCCGGGCCATGACAAGAGGGCGCTCCTGAGGGCGATTCGGGCCCCGAACGGTACCGGAGCACGGCAACTGCGGACGACTGCCCATTGATCACGAAGAATGCGCGCAACCCGGCATCTGTTCGGCCGTCGAGCAGCTGCCGGCGCTGCCCGCCGAGGCGCGCGAACACGACGTCCTGGACGGCGGTGCCGCCCGGCTCTCCCCGTTGCGCCACGCGAACCTCAACGTACCGGGCCGCCACATCTTCCGCGCCACCGTCCCGGTCGGCGGTGGACGGCGGTGGACGGCGACCAGTGCGCGGCCCGCCCGCGAGTGACCGGGGCCGAGAGCGGCTCGGAGGACTGAAGCGGGTGCGTCGCCAGGTCCCCGGTACGGGTCAGGTGGCGGAGGCGGGGCCGGGTGGCAGGTGGACGGTCATGACCAGGTGGCAGGTCTCGGTGCCGGTGCCGCGGTAGGTGTGGGGGGCGTCGCCGTCGAAGGCGGCGGTCTGTCCGGCTGCGACCGGGTGCTCGATGCCGTCGACGACCAGGGTCATCCGTCCGGCGGTGACGCTGACGGTTTCGACGACTCCTGCCTGGTGGGGATGGCTGGGGTACTCCTCCCCGGGTTCCAGCTTCCAGCGCCAGACCTCGACCGGGGCCGGGCCGGAGGTCGTCAGCATCAGCCGGGCCTCACTGCCCTCTGCTCCGGTCCACAGCGGCATGACGGCATCGGCGGACACGACGCGGACGCGGCCTTCGGCCGGACCGTCCATGAGGGCGGAGACGGAGACGCCGAGGGTATCGGCCAGCCGGACCAGGGTGGCGAAGTTCGGGTTGCCGTGAGCCTTCTCCAGCCCGACCAGGGCGCCCTTGCTGACCTTCGCGCGCCGGCCGAGTTCGTCCAGGGACAGGCCGGCGCGGTTGCGGGCCGTCCTGACGTTGTGCGCGAGCGTCCGCAGCGCTTGCTCCGCCTCGGCCATCCGATCGCCCTCCTCGAGAGTGGACCACTTCGATGTACCGCCCGGTCGTTTGGTTGACAGGGTCCGGTCGATTCATTGTACGGTTCAGTCGTTCCACTGAATAGTAAGGGATGTACGTACCGTGATCGCTCTGCTGCTGGCCCTGGGCAGCTCCCTCGCCTACGGATGCGCCGACTTCCTCGGCGGCCTCGGCGCCCGCAAGGCCCATGTCCTGCGCACCGTGATGATCGCCGCCCCGGCCTCCCTCCTGGTCGAGCTGCTGCTGTGGCCGTTCCTCGGCGCCTCGTTCAGCCCTGGCGCCCTCGGCTGGGGTGCCGCCTCCGGCGTCGCCTCGGCCGCCGCGTTCGCCTTGCTCTACCGCACCCTGGCGATCGGCCCGATGAACGTGCTCTCGCCCGTGACGGCGCTGGTCTCCGCCATGCTGCCCCTCGGCGTGGGCCTGACGCAGGGCGAGCACTTGGGTCCGGCCGGGCTGATCGGTCTACCGCTCGCGCTGGCCGCGGTGGTGCTGGTCAGCGCCGGACGCGGCGCTGACACGGCGCGTCCGTCCCGTACCGCGCTGCTGCTGGCCTTCGGCGCCGGCGCCGCGATCGCCCTCCAGTTGATCTTCCTGCACCAGGCCCCGTCCGACAGCGGCGTGGCTCCGCTGATCATCGGCCGCGCGGTGTCCTCGGCCGTCACCCTGACCGCGGCCGGGCTGATGTACCGCAAGCTGGGCTCCGAGAAGCCCGCGTACACGATGTCGGCGGCGGCCGGTGTGCTGGACTCGGTGGCGAACCTGCTGTTCCTGCTCGCCGCCCGCAGCGGGGACCTCGCCGTCGTCGCCGTGATCACCGCCCTCTACCCGGCCGGCACCGTCCTGCTCGCCCGCGGCGTGCTCGCCGAACGCATCCACCGCGGACAACTCGTCGGCCTGGGCACCGCCGCCGTCGCCGTCAGCCTCCTCGCCCTGACCTGAGCCCGCCCGCAACACCCCTCGACAGCACCAGGAGACCAACATGTTCATCCAGCCCTGGGACGCCGGCCTGGACGAAGCCGAATGGCAGACCTGGATCGCCGAAGGCCACGACTTCGGACAACTGAGCGTCAACGGCCTGCCCGGCCGACCGCCCGTCGTCGTCCCCACCCACTTCACCGGCGACCCCGGCCACCTCCTCGTCCACCTCGCCCGCCCCAACCCGGTCTGGGAGGCGATCGAGCACGACCCGAACGTCACCTTCACCGTCATCGGCGACTACGCCTTCATCCCCGGCCCCTGGCGCGCCAAGCCCGACACCGAGCCGACCGACGGTGTCCCCACCAGCTACTACGCGGCCGTGCAGTTCACCTGCCGCGCCCACCTGGTCGACGACCCCGAGGCCAAGGCCGAGCTGCTGCGCCGCCAGCTCGCCCACTTCCAGCCCGACGGCGACCACGCCCCCGTCACCGTCGGCCAACCTCCGTACGGCCGAATGCTGCCCGGCATCCGCGGCCTGCGCCTCCAGGTCACCGACGTGCAGGCGAAGTTCAAATACGACGACCACAAGCCCGTCGAACAGCGTGCCGACGTCGCCGACCGCCTCACCGAACGCGGGCAGGGCCTCGACGTGGCCACCGCACGGCAGCAGCGCCGCCGCCTGGACCGCCGCGGCCCCTGGAAGCCCTGACCCCGCCCCCCGCACCCACCGAGGAACGGAGCCTCTCCCATGACCGCTTTCCGCATCGCCCCCGCCGTGGCCGACGCCTTCCCCGACACCCTCGTCGCCCTGGTCACCGCCACCGGTCTGCGCGGCCACGAACGCTGGCCCGACACCACCGCCGCGCTTCAGGACCTGGAGCAGCAGCTCGCCGACGGCCCCTGGCAGCCCGCCGACGAGACCGATCCCCGGATCGAGGCATGGCACACCGCCTACCGGTCCTTCGGCACCAACCCCCGCCGCATCCGCCCCAGCGTCGACGCGCTCGGCCGCCGCTTCGCCAAGAAGGGCACCCTGCCGCGCATCAACCCGGCCGTCGACTCGTACAACATCGTCTCCGTCCGGCACGGCCTGCCCGCCGGCGCCTTCGACCTCGACCACGTCACCGGCGACGTCGACATCCGGTACGCCGACGGCAGCGAGGAGTTCACGCCGCTCGGCGAGCCCGGCACCACCGAGAATCCCAAGCCCGGCGAGATCATCTACGCGGACACCACCGGCGTCCTGACCCGCCACTGGAACCATCGTGATGCCCACCGCACCCGCGTCACCGAGGACTCCGCCCACGTCGTCTTCGTCCTCGAAACGCTCCACGCCTCCCGCGACGGCCACCTCCTCGGGACCGCCGCGCACGAACTCCGGGGCCTGCTCGCCCCGCACGCCGGACAAGCCGCCGTGCACTACCTCACCCCGGCCGGGCCCGTCACCGCCTGAGCCCCCACCCCGGGTTCCGGGCCCCACGACGGCTCCATGCCTGCGGCGGGCGTTGCGTTGCCAGGGCCTCCCTCCAGGCCGGGCGCGGTGCCTGCGGGCCCTCGGGAAGGACGGAGGAACTGGCGTCCGGCGATCCGGAAGGAGTCCTGCTCGGCTGCACGACGCCGGGTCGGACGGCGACGCTGTCGCCGCGCTTGCGGCGCCGGCCCGGGCCTCGTCGGTCGAGGGGCCGTAGGCTGTTCGGGCCAGGCGGAGTCCTTGATGACCTCGACGAAGTCGCCGCGGACGAATCCGGGCACGTAGTGGGCGAGTACGTCGGCCTTGACGTTGCCGAACGTCGTCCCGGGGCGGTCCTTGACGCCCTCGGTGAACGCGGCCAGGATCCCGCTCTTGAAGTCCGGGCGGGGTGGGCGTCCACCACGGCTGCGCGCTGTTCGTCGGACACCGCGTGGTAGCCGATGCCCAGCACGTCCAGTTCCACCCCCCGGGTGACCAGGGCGACCTCGGCCCGGGGCCACGGGGCCTCGGGGACTACGGAGACCAGGGCTGCGGGCCGCTCCGGCTGCGGCCCGGCAAGGGTCTCCGCCCGCACGCCCCTGGTCGCCCGGCGTGCTTCCCACCCCGCGCCCCCGGCTCCGTACCGTGCTCGTACAACCCCCGGCCACGGCGGTCGCAGCTCGGCCGGGGACTCGCCCGCGTCCCGGAGTGCGGGACTGCCGCGCGCCCCCCGCCCGCCGCCGGATACGGTGAGAGCACCATGAGCGCATCGCAGATTCCGCCTGCCACCGCCACCCCGGGCGACGACACACCCACTCTTCTCGTCAAGATCTTCGGGAAGGACCGCCCCGGCATCACCGCCGGGCTGTTCGACACCCTCGCCGCCTACTCCGTGGACGTCATCGACATCGAGCAAGTCGTGACCCGGGGCCGCATCACGCTGTGCGCCCTGGTCACCTCGCCCGGAGCGGCCGCGGCCTCCGCCGCGTCCCCCGCTCCCCGCGGCGGCCCCACCGAGGGCGACCTGCGGGCCACCGTGCACAGCTGGGCCGAGTCCCTGCACCTCCAGGCCGAGATCATCTCGGGCATCGGTGACAACCGGCCGCGCGGCACGGGCCGCTCGCTCGTCACCGTTCTGGGCCATCCGCTGACCGCCGAGTCGGCGGCCGCCATAGCGGCCAGCATCACCGGCACCGGCGGCAACATCGACCGGATCTTCCGGCTGGCGAAGTACCCGGTGACCGCGGTCGAGTTCGCGGTCTCGGGGGTGCCGACCGAGACCCTGCGCACCGCGCTCGCCACCCAGTCGGCGGCGCTGGGCGTGGACATCGCCGTCGCCGCGGCCGGGCTGCACCGGCGGGCCCAGCGGCTGGTCGTCATGGACGTGGACTCGACGCTCATCCAGGACGAGGTGATCGAGCTCTTCGCGGCGCACGCGGGCTGCGCGGACCAGGTCACCGAGGTGACGGCCGCGGCGATGCGCGGCGAGCTGGACTTCGAGCAGTCGCTGCACGCCCGGGTCGCGCTGCTCGCCGGGCTGGACGCGTCCGTGGTGGACAAGGTCCGCGCCGAGGTCCGGCTGACCCCCGGCGCCCGTACGCTCATCCGTACGCTCAAGCTCCTCGGCTTCCAAGTGGGCGTGGTCTCCGGGGGCTTCACCCAGGTCACCGACGACCTCAAGGAGCGGCTCGGGCTGGACTTCGCGTCGGCCAATACCCTCGAGGTGGTCGACGGCAGACTGACCGGCCGGGTGACCGGCGAGGTCGTCGACCGGGCCGGCAAGGCCCGGCTGCTCCGCCGGTTCGCCGCGGAGGCCGGAGTGCCGCTGTCCCAGACGGTCGCGATCGGCGACGGCGCGAATGATCTCGACATGCTGAACGCGGCGGGGCTCGGGGTCGCCTTCAACGCCAAGCCGGGCGTCCGCGAGGCCGCCCACACGGCGGTGAACGTGCCGTTCCTCGACACCGTGCTCTATCTGCTCGGGATCACCCGGGAAGAGGTCGAGGCGGCGGACACCCTGGCGGACTGATCCGCGGCACCCCGGGCAGCAGCCGTCCGCGTACGCCGGCGGCTGCCCCGGGGCGGGCGCGGGTGGACTCTGTCCCGGGCCCGGGTGGAAAGGCCTGTCAGGACGGGACCGCCGGCCCCGGGCGGCGCAAACCCGACGCGGCCGAGCCTCCGGAGGCCACGCGGAGTGCCCACGGAGGCCCCGTGCACGCACCCGCCGCCCGCCTCCCGGCGCGAAAGGTCCCGGCACGCGCGGG
>DOWQ01000379.1 GCA_003519485.1 Streptomyces sp.
GAGGGCGCCGGGGTGCTCGTCAGCGACGCCGACGGCGAGCGGGCGGCGGAGGCCGCGGCCCGTATCCGCGCCGGGGCGGTCGGCGGCAGGACCGAGGCGATGGCCTGCGACGTCGCCGACCAGGCGGCGGTGGACGCGGCCGTCGCCCATGCCGGGGCGCTGTTCGGCTCGCTCGACGTCCTCGTCAACAGCGCGCACTCCTGCACCGTCGACACCCCGCTCATCGAGGACCAGCCGGAGTCCGGCTGGCAGCGGGACCTCGACATCACCCTCACCGGTGCGTACCGCTGCGCGCGCGCAGCCATGCCGCTGCTGGCCGCCGCCGGCGGGCGCGGCGCGATCGTCAGCGTCGGCTCGGTCAACGGCGAGCAGGACTTCGGCAACCACGCCTACAGCGCGGCCAAGGCGGGCCTGGCGAGCCTGACCCGCACGCTCGCCGTGCAGTCGGCCCCGCGCGGCGTCCGCGTCAACCTCGTGGCCCCCGGCACCGTGCGTACGCCGGGCTGGGACGGCCGCGAGGACGCGCTGGAGCGCGCGGTGGCGTCGTATCCGCTGGGCCGGGTCGGCCGGCCGGACGACATCGCGGCGGCCGTGGCCTTCCTCGCCTCCCGGGACGCCGGCTGGATCACCGGCGTCACACTGCCCGTCGACGGCGGGCTGCTGCTCAGCAACCCCGGGCTGCGCCGGGCCATCTCCCGGACATGACAGCGGGCCGGCCCCGAGGGGCCGGCCCGCTGGTGCGACCGGGCGTCAGCCGCCGGCGCGGAGGATCTGGGCGACGAGCGGGCCGGCCGAGGAGCCGCCGTGGCCGCCCTCCGGTACGACGGCCGCCGCCGCGACGTCATTGCGGTATGCGGTGAACCAGCCGTTGGGCTTCTTCTGCCCGCCGACCTCGGCCGAACCGGTCTTGCCGCCGATGTCACCGCCGAGGCCGGACATCGCCTCGGCCGCCGTGCCGGAGGTAGCGGTGAGCCGCATCAGGCCGCGCAGCTTCTCGGCGGTTTCCGGCGACATGGCACCGGGCGCCTCGGCGAGCTTACGGTTGTCCACGGAGGTCGGGACCAGCACGGGCTGGTTGAACGAGCCGGACTTCACGGTGGCCGCGATCGACGCCATGTTGAGCGGGTTCATCCGGACGCCGCCCTGGCCGATGAGCGATGCCGCCATCGCGGCGTCCTTCTGCACGGGCACGGTGCCGTCGAAGCTCGCCACGCCGGTCTGCCAGTTGAGGCCGATGCCGAAGACATCGCGGGCGGTCTTGGCGAGATCGTCGTCGGACAGCTTCTCGGCCTGTGTGATGAAAGCCGTGTTGCAGGACCGGGCGAAGCTCTGCGCGAAGGTGCCGTTCTTGATCTCGAACTTGTCGAGGTTCTGGAACTTCCAGCCGCCGTACGTGTGGTACTTGGGGCAGGGGTGCGCCTTGTCCGGGTCGGCCAGGCCCTTGTCCATCAGCATCGCCGAGGTCAGCACCTTCATGGTGGAGCCCGGGGCGTAGGAGCCCTGCAGGGCGACGTTGAAGCCGTCCGCGGGGGCGTTGGCAATGGCCAGTATCTCGCCGGTGCTGGGCTGGACCGCCACGGCCGCCGCCTTGGGGCGCTCGGCCACGGCCTTCTCGGCCGCGGCCTGGAGGCCGGCGTCCAGCGTGGTGCTCAGCTCTCCGGGCTCGCCCTCGGTGAGCACCTTCAGCGTCTCGGCGGGCCGCTTGTCGCCCTTCGGGTGCTGAACGGAGAGCTCCACCGGGGGCTTGCCGCCGGCCTTGTCGCCGTACCGCTCGCGCAGGTCGGCCAGGACGTTGGCGAGCTGCGGGTGGTCCTCCTTGGTCAGCTCCTGGCCGTCCCGGTCCATCGCCCTGATCGGCGCGGCCTCGGAGGGCTCGGTGACGAGGCTGTCACCCTTCCCGAGCTTCGGGTGCAGGATGGCGGGCTCCCACTTGACCACCGGCTTGCCGGTGCTCTTGTCCCGCACGACGGTCAGCGAGGAGTCGTAGGCGTAGGACGCCTGTTCCTCCTTGTACGTGATCTCCGCGGTGACGCCGAACGGCACTTCGCCGCCGGAGCCCTTGCCGGGATCCAGGGCGACCTTGCCGATCCCGGCGTCCTCGCGGTAGCCGGCGAGCGCCTTGGCGGCGGCACTCCGGTCGTCGGTGAGCGCGGCGGCCTTCGCCGGTGCGGCGGCGGCCCAGGCGGCGAGAAAATCACGCGCCGTTTCGCGCACTTCGGCGGCAGTGGGCGGACCCGTCTCCACCTCTGGTTCGGCGGCCGTGGCCGTCGTGCCGCCGTCGGCGGCCGGCTCGGCCGCCACCAGGTCGTACACGCCGTAACCAGCGGCTCCCACCATCGCGGTGAGTACACCACCGACAATGGCGGTCTTCGCGCCACTGCGCATCGGAGAAACCCCCACAAAGTCCCTCGGAAAAAGCTCTTCAACAGCAGGTGAAGAGGGCAACGCGGCGCACTCTACGGCATCTCCCGGACATCAGACCCAGGTGTCCAGCCACATGCGGTTCTGCCACTCCGACATCGGAATCGGCTGCCCCGTGTAGATCGGATGGAAGTAGATGAAGTTCCAGATGATCAGCAGTACGAGCACGCCGGCGCCGACCGCGCCCAGCGTCCGCCGCCGCTCCGAGGAGCCCGGCGGACCGAGGATCGCGCCGGTCATCATCGCCACCGCGAGACACAGGAACGGCACGAACACGACCGCGTAGAACAGGAAGATCGTCCGCTCCTGGTAGAAGAACCAGGGCAGCCAGCCGCCGACGATGCCGCACAGGATCGCCCCGGCCCGCCAGTCCCGCCGGAAGCCCCAGCGGTAGATCATGTACAGCACCGCGAAGCACGCCGCCCACCACAGCAGCGGCGTGCCCAGGGCGAGCACCTCGCGGGCGCACTTGTCGGCCGTCTCCGCCGGACAGCCGTCCCGGCCCGGCTGCGGCGACTCGTAGAAGTACGAGACGGGCCGGCCCAGCACGAGCCAGGACCACGGGTTGGACTCATAGGTGTGCGGCGAGTTCAGGCCGACGTGGAATCTGTAGACCTCCGCCTGGTAGTGCCACAGGCTGCGCAGGCCCTCCGGCACCCACGTCATGTCGAACCGCGGCAGCGGCACGGACGCCCCGCCCGGCAGCGGCAGGGACAGCGCCGGCGAGATGCCTTCGCGGCCCGCCGCCCAGTGCCGGAAGTAGCCGCCGCGGGTGAGGAACCAGCCGGCCCAGGACAGTACGTACGTCACCGCCGCGACCGGCACGACCGACAGGAACGCGGGCCCGGCGTCGCGGCGCAGCATCGACCGGTACGGCCGCCGGGCGCCGGCCGTGCGGCGGGCCGCGGCGTCCCACAGCACGGTCATGATGCCGAACACCGCGAGGATGTAGAGGCCGTTCCACTTCGTCGCGCAGGCCAGGCCCAGGCACAGGCCGGCGGTCAGCCGCCACG
>DOWQ01000034.1 GCA_003519485.1 Streptomyces sp.
CGTACGGGGGCCGGCCCGCCGTGTGCCGTCCGGTCGGCCTGCCGACGTTCCTCCGGTGCGTACGGCCGGTGCGCGCGGCGTACGGCCGGCTGCGCCCGGTGCCGGTGTGCCCGGCCCGGGCTGCCGGCAGCGGTCAGAGGCCGAGCTCCGCCTCGGACAGCTTCGTGACCGCCTCCTTGTCGCCCGCCGTCTCGACCCGGACCTGCTCCTTGCGGCCGAAGAGGAAGAGCACCAGCTCGCCGGGGTCACCGGTGACCGTGACCACCGGGGCGCCGCGGCGCGCGACGGCCGTCCGC
Organism: Streptomyces sp.; assembly: GCA_003519485.1. GTDB lineage: Bacteria > Actinomycetota > Actinomycetes > Streptomycetales > Streptomycetaceae > Streptomyces. Next base: position 297 of record DOWQ01000034.1, read on the forward strand.
CCGTCCGGGCGGCGCAGCACCAGCCCGACCGGGGACTTGCGGCCCAGCACCCGGGCCATCCGCTCGATCCGGGACCACAGGGCGTCGGNNTCCAGCTCGCGCGGCGTCCAGCCGGGCCCGGCGCGCCGGATGTCCTCGGAGTGCACGTAGAACTCGACGGTGTTGGCCGCCTCGTCGATCTGCTTGAGGGCGTACGGCGACATCCGCGGCGGTCCGGTGCGGATCAGCTGGATCAGCTCTTCGTACGGCTTCTCCGCGAACTCCGACTGCACCCGCTCCAGCCGGGCCGCCAGCGGCTTGAACAGCAGACCGCCCGCCGCGTCCGCGCGCCGCTCGCGCACCACCACGTGCGCCGCGAGGTCGCGGGTGGTCCAGCCGTCGCAGAGAGTGGGTGCCGCCGGACCCGCGCTCTCCAACAGGTCGGCGAGGAGCAGGCGTTCGCGCTTCGCGTGGGTAGACATACCGCCACCCTACGGCTGCCGCCTCCGCGCGGCCACGACGCCGCGCGACGGCGGCCGGTGCCGGTTTCACTCGCCGCCGCGGCGGCGGCACAATGGGCACATGTCCAGCACACCCCGCCCCTCCGGTCTCGACCCCGCCGTCGCCGCCCGCCTCAAGCGGAACGACGACGGACTGGTGCCCGCCGTCGCCCAGCAGTACGACACCGGTGAGGTGCTCATGCTCGGCTGGATGGACGACGAGGCCCTGCACCGGACCCTGACCACCGGCCGCTGCACCTATTGGAGCCGCAGCCGCGGCGAGTACTGGGTGAAGGGCGACACCTCCGGCCACTTCCAGCACGTCAAATCCGTGGCCCTCGACTGCGACGGTGACACCCTGCTCGTCAAGGTCGACCAGATCGGTGCGGCCTGCCACACCGGTGACCGCACCTGCTTCGACGCGACCACCCTCCCGCTCGGCCCGGCCCCGGCGGACACCGGGGACAACGCCGGACGGCCCGACCCGTCCTGAGGAGTCCCCCACGCGACGCCGACGGATCCCGACACCCTCCATGCGCCGCCGGCGGCCCTGACGGCCGGCTCCCTCACCGCCAAAGGATTCCCGTGGACCTCGAAACCTTCCGCAAGCTGGCGGTCGACCGCCGTGTGATCCCTGTCAGCCGCAAGCTGCTCGCGGACGGCGACACCCCGGTCGGCCTCTACCGCAAGCTGGCGGCCGAGCGGCCCGGCACCTTCCTGCTGGAGTCGGCGGAGAACGGCCGCTCGTGGTCCCGCTACTCCTTCGTCGGTGTCCACAGCGCCGCCACCCTCACCACCCGCGACGGCAATGCCCACTGGCTGGGCACCCCGCCCGTCGGCGTCCCCACGGACGGCGACCCGCTCGACGCCCTGCGCGCCACCGTGGAGACCCTGCACACCCCGCGTGACCTCGGTGACCTGCTCGGACTTCCGCCGTTCACCGGCGGCATGGTCGGCTACCTCGGCTACGACGTCGTCCGCCGCCTCGAACGCATCGGCGACAGCACCCGCGACGACCTCGGCGTGCCGGAGCTGACCATGCTCCTGACCTCGGACCTCGCGGTGCTCGACCACTGGGACGGCACCGTCCTGCTGATCGCCAACGCGATCAACCACAACGACCTCGACACCGGCGTCGACGAGGCGTACGAGGACGCCGTCGCCCGCCTCGACGCGATGACCGCCGACCTCGCGCGCCCCGCGCCGGGCGGGGCCACGCCGCTGCCGGCCTCCGAGCTGCCCGAGTACACCGCGCTCTGGGGCGGCACCGACTTCCAGGACACCGTCGAGGACATCAAGGAGCGCATCCGCGCGGGGGAGGCCTTCCAGGTCGTCCCCTCGCAGCGCTTCGAGGCCCCGTGCCCCGCCTCGGCCCTCGACGTCTACCGGGTGCTGCGCGCCACGAACCCCAGCCCGTACATGTACCTCTTCCGGTTCGACGGCTTCGACGTCGTCGGCTCCAGCCCCGAGGCGCTCGTCAAGGTCGAGGACGGGCGCGCCATGGTCCACCCCATCGCCGGCACCCGCCCGCGCGGCGCTACCCCGCAGGAGGACGCGGCCCTCGCCGAGGAGCTGATGTCCGACTCCAAGGAGCGCGCCGAGCATCTGATGCTCGTCGACCTCGGCCGCAACGACCTCGGCCGGGTGTGCGAGCCCGGCAGCGTCGAGGTCGTCGACTTCATGTCGGTCGAGCGGTACAGCCACGTGATGCACATCGTCTCCACCGTCGTCGGCAGGCTCGCCGAGGACCGCACAGCCTTCGACGTCCTCACCGCCTGCTTCCCGGCGGGCACCCTCTCCGGTGCCCCGAAGCCGCGGGCCCTGCAGATCATCGAGGAGGTCGAGCCCACCCGCCGCGGCCTGTACGGCGGCTGCGTCGGCTATCTCGACTTCGCCGGCGACTCCGACACGGCCATCGCCATCCGGACGGCGCTGCTGCGGAACGGCACCGCGTACGTACAGGCGGGCGCGGGTGTCGTGGCCGACTCCGATCCGGTGGCCGAGGACACGGAGTGCCGCAACAAGGCGGCGGCCGTGCTCCGGGCTGTCGCCATGGCGTCGGGGCTGCGCTGAGCCCCCCTGTGTGAGCCGGGGCGTGACCACGGCGGCGTGGGGCGCTCTGTGCCCTCCTGGGGGCTGTTGCACTCGGGCCCGGTAGCTCTGTGTGCGTCGCGCCGGTGGGGCGGGGGAGGGCTGTGTGCGTTGCGCTGAGTCCCGGCGCGTGAGGCTGTGTGCGTCGCGCCGGTCCGGCGTGTGGTGTGTCGCGGTGCGCCGGTGGGCTGTTCAGCCGCGCGTCGGGTCGTCGCCGCGGTCCAGGGCCTTCCACATCTCTTCCGGGCGCTCCGGGTCCGGTGCCGCGCGGCCGGGGCGGCGCTCCGGCCGGGCCGGGCTGTCGTAGCGGCCCGACATGGCGGGCCAGCGGCGGCCGTAGCGCAGTGCGAGCAGGCCCGCGAGCAGCAGGAGGACACCGGCGGCGGCGGAGACCCACGGCCAGCCGGTGTGGCTCACCCGTACGACGTCCGCGCCGACCAGGCCGGTGACCTCGGCGGCCTTCGTCTCGAGCGCACCGGTGTCGGAGCCGCCCAGCAGCGAGGTGAGGACGGTGCCCGCGCCGCTGAGCGTGAGCAGCGCGGCGACGATCATTCGGCCGATCCGGCGTACGGCGAAGATCGCGACCAGGGCGGCGAGCCCCACGATCGCGAGCGCGGCGGGCACGCCGGTGACCTCCTGGCCGCTGGCGGAGACCGGCAGGCCGTTCTGCGTGGCCGTGGTCGCGGCCTCGCTCCAGACCTGTCCGCCCGCCAGCAGTGCCAGAGCGGCCCCGGCGGCGCCGAGCAGGAGGGCGACGGCGAGGCTGCGGCGACTGCTGCTCACGGCGGCGTCGGGTTCGTCGGTGGCCGCTTCGTGACGCGGCTCGGGTACGGCACTCACCCCACCACTATCGCGCGTCCTCGCGCGGTGGCGTCCGGCGGGGCGGCGAACGTGGGTGCCGGGGCCGGTGCCTCCGGGGGCCTTCCACCGCATATTCACGGCGTGAGAAGCCGGGGGTCTTTCGTTCCGGTTCGCTGCGGCCACAAATACACGGAATTGTTCCAGGCCCCTCCCTGCGGCCCCGGCCCCTCACGTCGTCGTTCGGCAGGTCGGTTCCGGGTCCCGTTCCGTTCGCTGTACGCCGTTCCCCGGGGCCCGGGCAAGCGCCTGTGACGTGCGCCCGGACGGACCCCCGGCTCTCGGTGTCGCGGTGCGTCGGGGACAATGGGCGATGAGCGTTCACCGCGCCCGAGCCAGGCGCACACAGCAACGAGGAGTACTCATGTCGGGCACCGACCATGGACACACCCTGGCAGCCTGGACCGGCGTCACCATCGCCTTCATCGGCTTTTGCATCTCCGGGGTCTTCACGGTGCTGGCCAGCCCCATCGGCTTCGCGGCGGGCCTGGTCGTGGTCGCCCTCGGCGGCATCGTCGGCTGGGCGATGAGTGCGGCCGGTCTGGGCCAGGACCGGACGAAGAGCCGGCCGGAGCAGCAGCCACAGCACTGATCGGCCGGGGCGCGGCTCCGGGCTCGTACGGTCGTACGTACGGGCTCCGGGGCTGCGCCTTCGTGCATCTGCGGGAAGACTGGTCCGTGTGAGCGCGATTGTCCGGAACCCGCCCCTGGGCTCGGGGTTCCCGCCGTGGCGACGCGCCCCGGCGGTGCGGCGCACATCCGGTTTCCGGGGGTTCCGGCGACCGGATGCGAGTCCTGTCGGCCCGGCCGGATACCATCGCATTGCCTCGTGCGGTTCCCGGCGGGGAGGCGCCCACCGGGCGTGGAACGACCGCAACAGCTTCATCACCGTCCCGGAAGGGGGCCGCTCGCGTGAGTGTGCTCGACGAGATCATCGACGGAGTCCGTGCCGACCTCGCGGAACGGCAGGCGCGCGTCAGCCTCGACGAGCTCAAGGAGCGGGCGGCGCAGGCTCCCCAGGCGAAGGACGGTGTCGCCGCGCTGCGCGGTGACAGCGTCAAGGTGATCTGCGAGGTCAAGCGCTCCAGCCCGTCCAAGGGCGCGCTGGCCGCGATCGCCGACCCGGCCGGGCTCGCCGCGGACTACGAGGCCGGTGGCGCCGCCGTCATCAGCGTGCTGACCGAGGCGCGGAAGTTCGGCGGATCGCTCGCCGACCTGGAGGCCGTCCGGGCCAAGGTCGACATCCCCGTGCTCCGCAAGGACTTCATCGTCACCTCGTACCAGCTGTGGGAGGCCCGGGCGCACGGCGCCGACCTCGCCCTGCTGATCGTCGCGGCCCTCGACCAGGAGGCCCTGGTGTCCCTCGTCGAGCGGGCCCAGACGATCGGGCTGACCCCGCTCGTCGAGGTGCACGACGAGGAGGAGGCCGAGCGCGCCGTCGGGGCGGGCGCGAAGGTCATCGGCATCAACGCGCGGAACCTCAAGACCCTCGAGGTGGACCGCGGGAACTTCGGGCGCATCGTGCCCGAGATCCCCGAGCACATTGTGAAGATCGCGGAATCGGGCGTGCGCGGGCCGCACGACCTCATCGCGTACGCCAACGAGGGCGCGGACGCCGTGCTGGTCGGGGAGTCGCTCGTGACCGGGCGCGACCCCAGGGCCGCGGTGGCCGACCTCGTGGCGGCGGGTGCCCACCCCGCGTTGCGGCACGGGCGGAGCTGAGAGAGCTCCCGATGCGCCGATCCCCGTTCGCACGGCTCGCACGCGGCTGCCGGCCGCGCGGCTGCCG
>DOWQ01000630.1:0-7506 GCA_003519485.1 Streptomyces sp.
CCCAGCCGGTCCAGGGCCGGCCCCCGGCCCCGGCTCAACGCCCGGCCCCGGCCCAGGCTCAACCCCCGGCTCAGGCCCAGCCGCCGGCCCCGGCTCAGCCCTGGACTCAGGCGCAGCCCCCGGCCCCGAGCCCTGTCCCGGGCGGTGGAGCCCAGGGCGGTGTCGCCGCTGGTGGTGCGGCGGCGGCCGGTGCGGCCCGGGCTCCGGGTGGTGGGGCTGGGGCCATGACCGGCGGTGGCGCCCCGGCCTACGGAGCAGGAGCAGGGGCAGCGGGGACTCCATTGCCGCCGTTGCCGCCGTTGCCCGGGTTTTCGGACCAGCAGGCCACGCGCGGACCGCAGTTCGCGGGGGAGGCCGGCCGCGGCGAACCGCTCGACGAGGCCCTGGACATCGTGGAGGCGTCACCGGACGGCGCGGTGGTCCTCGGTTGGCGCGCGGTGGAGGCGACGTACATGCGGGTTCTCCGTGCCGCCGGGCACCCGGAGACGCTCCTGCCGGTGCCGAGGGCCGCGGCCGCGCTGATCAGGCTGGGCCTGTCGCGAAGCGTTGTCGACCTGATGCTCCGCCTCGCCCAGCTCCGCAATGAAGTGGTGCACGGGCGTGCCGCGGTCACGCCGGTGCCGGCGATGGACTTCCTCTCCAGCTGCGAGATCCTGCTCAACGCCATCGGCGCGCTGCGGCCGGGCGGAGAAGCTCCGGGCGTCGGCCGGGGCCAAAAGCCTTCCACGCGTCCGGAGTAGCGCTCTCCCGGAGGGTCGGAGGAAGGTCGTGCCGGGCTGCCCAGCGGCGGCCCGCGACCGCCGCGACCCGCCATGTCCGGGATGCCCCGCAGCAGCTGCCCGCCGGACATGCCGGTGCCGGGCTCCGGTCGGACCGGAACCCGGCACCGTGCGCCGGGACCTGCCGGCGCTGCCAGCTTCTACTGTCTGCTAGTTCTGGCCGCGGGTCCTGCGGCGCATCATGAGCACGCCACCGGCGCCGAGCAGAACGACGGCCGCGACAGAGGCGCCCACGACAGTCGTGCCGGCACCGGTCTCGGCGAGGTCGCCGTCAGCACCGCTGTTCGAGGACGGGGCGGGCGCGGGGGCCGCGGCGCCGGTCGTCTCCGGGGTGCCGGTGGGCTCGTCCGACGGCTCTTCGGCCGCCGGCTTGCTCTCCGTCGGGGTGGGGAGGGTGGTGTCGGGGGTCTCCTCGACGGGGATCTCGTCCTCGCAGTCGGTCCAGAAGACCTTGTGCTTGGCCTTGCCCTTCTCGCCGACGAACTTCCAGGCGAGCTTGTAGTGGCCGTCGGGCAGCGTCATGTCCTCGGTGCGGCCGTGCCCGTCGGCGTCGAGGGTCAGGGTGCCGCTCTCCACCACGGTGCCCTTGACGCCGGTCGGCGGCATCTCGACGATCTTCCAGCTGGCTTCCTGGCCGGTGTCGAACTTGAACGCGTCGAGATAGAAGGCGCAGACGTGCGGTTCGTTTTTCTTGAGGCGCTCACCGGTCTCGGAGTCGTGAATCTTCACGTTTCCGTTGTCACCGGGAGGCGTCGCGTACGCGGAGGGGGCGAGCAGCAGTGCAGCTGCTGCTGCCGCCGTCACCGCACACGCCGAAGAAAGGGTGCGCATGGGCCACCTTACGTGGACTCAAAAGGGTGGGGTGGGGGTGGCAAGCTGAAGATTGCTGTGTTGCGGGAGCTCTGGCAAGGCGGAAAATGCCCCATCGGTGCCATAAGGATGGTGATGACCGGTTGGGTCCGGATAACGATTCAGCCAAGAGTGATGTCGTGCGTGCGTACAGGGGTTTCCCGGGGCCTCGTGCGGTGCGATCCCGGCCGGGTGATCACTGCTCGGGGCGCTGCCTCCGGGAGGCAGTCGACGCTCATGGCCGCCAGTTGGTCATGGCGGCGGGCGGACCGGTGAGCGCGGACGGCGGCCCGGGGGCCAGATCCGACCTATAAGTAATTAAGCAATATCCCTTTTTCTTCGCGAAACTACGGATATCCGATGCGATGGAGCTTGTGCATCGTGTGCGGCTTTCCCGGCGGGCTTCGTGAATGTAAGGAAGCGGAAACAGTCACTCCGCAACTGGTTCTCGGCCATTCTTTACTGGTAGGCAGGTGCCCATGAGTAATAGCGACGGAGCAACGGCCGTGAACGACCCCCGGAGGGGCAAGCAGGAGAACATGAACCGGGCGGCCCTGGTGATCCATACGATCGCCGACGCCGCCGCCGCGATCCTCGGGCTGTGGATCCTGATGTATCTGCTCGACGCCAACCCCGCGAACGGCCTGGTCGGCTTTGTGCACGGCACGGCGGACTGGCTCGCCGGCTGGTCCCAGGACCTGTTCCTGATGGACACCGAGTGGGTGCGCGTGTTGCTCAACTACGGTCTGCCCGCAGTTCTCTACCTGGCCGTGGGGCACGGCATCGCGGCACGGATGCGCCGCTTCTGAGACAAATGCGGTAAGAGGTGGAGCCCCGCGCCGGGTCGGCACGGGGCTCCACCTCTCTCACGGTCCTCGGCTGCGCGAACCGGCGCCCGCGCCGGTTCGCGCGCAAACGGGCCGCGGCCGGCTCAGAGGTCCAGGACGAGGCGGGGGCACAGCGCCCGCCCGACACAGATCATCATCGTGTCGTTCGCGTCCCGCTCGTCCTGCGACAGCAGGCTGTCCCGGTGGTCGGGCGTCCCCTCGACGACCTTCGTCTCGCAGGTCCCGCAGATGCCTTCCCGGCAGGAGTTCAACGGCTCGATCCCGTTGTCCTCCAGCGCCTGGAGGATGGTTCTGCCCGCCGGGACCGTGACCGTGCGCCCGCTCTGCCGGAGCACCACCTCGAACTCCCGCTCCGCCGCGGGATCCACCGGCTCCTGCGGCTGTGCGGCGAACCTCTCCACATGCAGGCTCCCCGCCGGCCAGGTCTCGCAGAGCCGTTCGACGGCGGAGAGCAGCGGCTCCGGCCCGCAGCAGTAGACGCCGGCGTCCTCGCGCGGCGTGCCGAGGAAGGCCGGCAGGCCGAGGAGGCCGTATTCGCTCTGCGGGCGCACCAGTACCCGGTCGCCGTACCGCTCCAGCAGGGGAAGGAAGGCCATGCTGGACCGGGACCTGCCGCCGTAGAGCAGGGTCCAGCGGGCGCCGGAGGCGGCGGCCCGTTCGAGCATGGGCAGCAGCGGGGTGATCCCGATGCCGCCGGCGATGAAGAGGTACTCCCGGGAGTCCGCCAGCGGGAAGTTGTTGCGCGGGCCGGTGATGTCGAGCAGGTCGCCGGGGCGCAGCATCTCGTGCACGGCCCGCGAACCGCCGCGCGAATCCGGTTCCAGCAGGACCGAGACCCGCCAGCCGGTGCGGTCGGCCGGCGATCCGTTCAGGGAGTACTGCCGGGTGGTGCCGCCGGGCAGCCGCAGGTCCACGTGGGCCCCCGGCCGCCACTCCGGCAGGTCGCCGCCGTCGAGCCGCTCCAGGCGGACCGAGAGCACGCCCTCGGCCTCCCACTCCAGGGCCCTGACCCTGAGCCGCAGCCGCTGCTCCGGCCGCTCGGTGTCCTTGCCCGGCACCGCAGACACCTCCGGTACGTCCTTCTGCTCCGCTGCCGTCGACCGGGCGGTCATGGGACCCAGCCCAGCACGCGTCGCCCGGCTGAGCGCAGCCGGACCACCGTGACCAGCCCCTGCGAGCCTTCCGGGAGCGTTACGCCCACCCGCGCCGGGTCGTCGCCCTCCAGGACCAGGGCGTCCCGGTCCGCCAGCAGGTGCCGGTCCTCCACCAGCACCGGTCCGCCGGAGGCGATGAGCACCACCAGCTCGTCCTGGCGGCGGTCCACCGCCGGCGCGTCGCCCGGGTCGGCGAGCTCCACCACGGACGTGACGTGACCGGCGTCGACCGCCACCTCGAGCGTCGTACCGCCGGGCAGCGGGTGGTCCACCCGGTGCACGTCCGACGGCGTCGCCGGGGCCGGCGCCGGTGCGGGTGTCCCGGTGTGCAGCCGTACCTGCCACTGCCACCGCTCGCGCAGCGGAGTGTCCGGTGAGGCCGCCACCTCCCAGCTACCGGTGTCGACCTGTCGGTGGGTGTTGGCGCGCAACAACAACCTCATCGTGTGCGTTCCTCGTTCTGGAGCGGGTCGGTCGGGTGGGCGGCCGTCACCGGACGGCCGCCAGGAAGGTCTTCGTACGCTCCTGCTGGGGGTCGGTGATGACCTGGTGGGCCGGCCCGGTCTCGACGACCTGGCCGCCGTCGAAGAACACCACGCGGTCGGCCACCTCGCGGGCGAAGCTCATCTCGTGGGTGACCACGACCATGGTCATGCCCGATCCGGCCAGGTTCCGCATCACCTCCAGTACGTCGCCGACGAGTTCGGGGTCCAGGGCCGAGGTCGGCTCGTCGAACAGCATGAGCTTCGGCTGCATGCACAGGGCCCGCGCGATGGCGACCCGTTGCTGCTGGCCGCCCGAGAGGTGGCGCGGGTAGGCGCTCGACTTGTCCTGCAGGCCGACTTGGCGCAGCAGCTTCTCGGCCCGCTCGGTGGCGACGGCCCGGGACTCCTTGAGCGCCCGGCGCGGGGCCTCGACGAGATTTTCCAGCACCGTCATGTGCGGGAAGAGGTTGAAGTGCTGGAAGACCATGCCGATCTCGGTACGCCGGCGGCAGATCTCCTTGTCGCCCAGTTCGTGGAGCCTGGTTCCGCGCTGTTCGTAGCCCACCACCTGCCCGTCCACCCAGAGTCGGCCGCCGTCGAGCCGCTCCAGGTGGTTGATGCACCGCAGGAAGGTGCTCTTGCCGGAGCCGGAGGGGCCGATGAGGCAGACCACCTCGCCGCGCCCCACCTCCAAATCGACGCCCTTGAGGACCTCCAGCCGGCCGAAGCTCTTGCGGACGGCCTCGGCCCGGACCATGGGGGCCGGAGCCGGTTCGCCGGCCCCGGACGCGGGGGCGGGCGCGGGGTCCGGGACGAGGTCGTGGACGGTCATGAGGTCCTCCCGGCGGCCAGGGGCGTGTGGGTGCGCAGCAGTCGCCGCAGCTGTTGCAGCGGAGTGGGCGGCAGGGTGCGGTTGCCGCGGGAGAAGCGCCGCTCGATGTAGAACTGCCCGGTCGTGAGGACAGTGGTCACGACGAGGTACCAGATGCTCGCGACGATCAGCAGCGGGATGGTCTGGAAGTTGCGCGAGTACAGGATCTGCGCCGAGTACAGCAGGTCGGGCACGGCGAGCACGCTGACGAGCGCGGTCGTCTTGAGCATCCCGATCGTCTCGTTGCCGCTCGGCGGGATGATCACGCGCATGGCCTGCGGCAGTACGACCCGGCGCATGGTCTGCATCCGGGTCAGCCCGAGGGCGCCGGCGGCCTCGCCCTGGCCGTGGTCCACCGAAAGGATGCCGGCGCGCACGATCTCGGACATGTACGCGGCCTCGTTGAGCCCCAGACCCAGAATGGCCGCGAACATCGGGGTGATCAGCTGGTTGGCGTCCAGGGAGACGCCGGGGATGCCGAAGGTCAGCTGCGGGTAGAGCGCCGCCAGGTTGTACCAGAAGAGCAGCTGGACGAGCACCGGGGTGCCGCGGAAGAAGGACACGTACAGGAAGGCCGCGGAGCGTACGACGGGGTTGACCGAGAGCCGCATCACCGCGAGGACGATGCCCAGCAGGGCGCCGACGGCCATGCAGATCGCGGTGAGTTCGAGCGTCACGACCACACCGCGGCCGATCGAGACGTCGCGGAGGTAGGTGTCGACCACGTCCCAGCCGAACCGGGGGTTGGTGGTCACCGACCGGAGCACCGCCGCTCCGACCAGCAGCAGGGCGGCCGCCATCAGCCACCGTCCGGGGTGGCGTTTGCGTACGACGGTCAGCCGGTCGGGCGGGATCTCTTCCGGCGCCTTGACGAGGGAGGGGGAGGAGACGGCCATGTCAGTTCTCCGCCTTGAGACGGGCACTGGCGGGGATATCCCACTTCTTCATGAGCGCGTCCATGGTGCCGTCGGACAGCAGCGTCTTCATGGCCGCGTCCAGCGCGGGCTCGAGCGGGGACCCCTTCGACAGGGCGACTCCGGTGGGGGTGGGCTCGTAGTCCGGTCCGGGTGCCATCTCCAGCTTGCCGCCGGACGCTTTCGCCTCCAGGCTGAGCGCCACGGTGTCGGCCATGACGGCGTCGACCCGGCCGCTGATGACCGCCAGGTTGGCGCCGTTCTGCGAGGGGAACAGCTCGATCTCGATCGGCTTCTTGCCTGCCTTTGTACAGACCTTCGACAGGGCCGGCAGTTGGTCGAGTCCCTGGACGCTGCCCTTCTGGCCGGAGACGGCGTACCCGCAGAGGGCCTTCGCGTCCATCTTCAGCCCCAGCGGGTTGCCCTGTTCGACCGCGAGGCCGGAGCCGTTGTTGAGGTAGGGAACGAACTCGACGGTCTCGGACCGCTCCGGGGTGATGGAGAACGCGGAGGCGCCGACGTCGTACTTCTTGGCCGCCAGGCCCGGCAGGATGCTGTCGAAGCCCGCGTTGACGTGCTTCACCTGCAGTCCCAGCCGCTCGCCGAGGGCGTCGGTGAGGTCGACGTCGAAGCCGATCATCGTTTTGTTGTCCGTGTCGAAGTATTCGTACGGCCGGTAGGACGCGTCGCTCGCCGCCGTCAGCACCCCCTTGGACTTGATGTCGGCGGGCAGCAGCTTCGCCGCCGCGGCATCGACGGAGCCGGTGCCGGCGGCGGATTCGGCGGCCTTGGGGGAGCCTTCGGTGCCGGCCCCCGAGGAGGCGTTGGTGCAGGCGGTGGTGGCCAGTATCAGACCGGCCGCGAGGAAAGTACGTCGTAGCGAGTGGCGCACGGGATCGTCCTTCGGGTGAGAGGGAAAACCGTCTTCGGTGGCGCGTCAGCTTGTGGGGGCGCTGGCGGGGTGCGCGGGTGTTCGTGGAGCGGTCAGCGGTCAGCCGTCGGCCGGGTGGTCGGCGGCCAGGTGGTAGAGCGAGTCGCCGAGGTCCACCAGCGGCGGCCGCCGGACGATGGCGACGACTCCGGGACGGGGCGCGACGACGGGTGTTGAGGGACGGTCGAGCTCCTCGACCGGGTGGACCCGGCCGAGCAGGTCGCCCTGCCGAACCTCGTCGCCGAGCCCGGCGATCGGTTCGAAGAGGCCGCGGAGCGGGGTGTGGACGGCGCCGTCCCCGCAGAGGCCCACCCACCGGGTGCCCGGCGCGGCCGGGGTGCCGGGGGAGGCCGCGAGGATGCCCGCGCCCTCCAGTACCCGGCGGAGCCCGTGGACGGCGTCGGCGACGACGGCGGGATCGACCTCGCCGCCGCCGCCGAGTTCGGTGGAGATCATGGGGACGCCGGCGTCGTCGGCCGCGGTCGAGAACGAGCCGGGCTCGAAACGGCCGGGCACGACCACCGTCCACGGGAGCCCCATCCGCCGTGCCAGCTCCCGCTTGGCCGCCCAGACGGCGGGCTCCGGGCCGGCGTAGACGAACGCCGACGGGACGTAGTGGGCGTTCGATCCGCCGGAGTGCAGATCCAGGGCCAGGTCGGCCAGCGGCAGCAGTTC
>DOWQ01000630.1:7556-7906 GCA_003519485.1 Streptomyces sp.
CCGGGTCGGTCTCGCGCAGCAGGCGGTGCAGGACGACCTGGCCTTCGTACTCGTCACCGTGGGTTCCCGCGACGAGCAGGGCGGTCGGCCCCGGGCCTCCGGAGAGCACGGCGACCGGGACCGGGATCACCCCGTTGTCGTACCGGTTGTCGGAGTGGGTGAGGTGGATCGCCCCGGTCAGGCGGCCCGGGGCGTCGAGGTCGATGCCGTGGACGGCCGGCACGGCGTCAGCTCTTCCCGGCCGCGGCCTGTGGCGCGACGGGCCGGTCGGCCGGCTCGCCGGACCGGCGGCCGGCCTGCTCCGCGGCCAGCAGCCGGTTGAGGATCCGGCGGGCCTTGGCGACGCCGGC
>DOWQ01000059.1:0-160 GCA_003519485.1 Streptomyces sp.
GCCTCGTCCCCGCCGCCGTAGCCACCGCCACCCCCGGAGCCGCCGCCCCCGCAGCCGGCCGTTCCGAGGAGTACGCAGGAGACGAGGAGCACCGCTGGGGCGGCGCGGTGGAACGGGGCGCGGTACGGCACGGGGTACCTCCGGATGACCAGGGGCCCGG
>DOWQ01000059.1:180-533 GCA_003519485.1 Streptomyces sp.
GTACGGGTTGCCGCGCCGGTGCGTACGGCCACTGCGAGCGCTGTACGGGGCCTGCTGTACGGCCCGCTGTGCCCGCCGGGTCACCGCGCGGTACCGGACGGGCAGCTTTCCGCCACCCGGCCCGGTTTTCCGGGCCGTTTCAGGTTTCCGCGCGGCAGCCGGGGCAAGACGCCGAGCATGAGCCAAAACCTGCGTTCGGGAACCAAGACGGTCGCCACCGTCATCACGCTGGTGGCGGACGTGGCCGCCGCGATCCTCGCGCTGTGGATCCTGATGTACCTGCTCGACGCCAACCGGGCGAACGACCTGGTCAGCTTCATCCAGGACGCCGCCCACTGGCTCGCGGGCTGGTC
>DOWQ01000059.1:557-2623 GCA_003519485.1 Streptomyces sp.
CCCCGCGGCGGCCGCCGCGGGGGCAGGGTCTCAGCAGCAGTCCGGATCGAGACCGGCGGGCAGCCGCTCGCCGCCGAAGACGGCCGTGGTCGCCTCATCCCCCCCGAGGGCGGCCACGGCCAGCAACACCGACCCGGCCGTCCAGGCCGTCTGCTCCTCCGGCCAGATCGCGCGGTCCTCGAAGACGTAGCCCGTCCAGTACATGCCGTTGCCGGCGCGCAGGTGACCGATCCACCGGAGGATGTCCACGGCGCGGTCCGACTCGCCCATCGCCCACAGCGCGAGGGCGAGTTCGGCGCTCTCGCCGCCGGTGACCCAGGGGTTCGGCAGGACGCAGCGCACACCGAGGCCGGGCACGACGAAGTTGTCCCAGCCGTCCTCCATCCGCTCCTTCGCGGCCGGGCCGGTCAGCGCGCCGCCGAGGACCGGGTAGTACCAGTCCATGGAGTAGCGGCCCTTGTCGAGGAACCGCTCGGGGTGGTGGCGGATGGCGTGCCGCAGCCGGCCGACCGCGAGCTCCCATTCGGGCTGCGGCTCCTCGCGGTGCTCGGCGACGGCGAGCGCGCAGCGCAGCGCCTGGTGGATGGAGGAGCAGCCGGTGAGCAGGGCGTCCGTGCTGCGGCTCCCGTCGTCGTCCTGCTTCCAGCCGATCTGGCCGCCGGGCTGCTGGAGGGCGAGGACGAATTCGACGGCGGCGTGGACGGTCGGCCACATGCGGTCGAGGAAGGCGTCGTCGCCCGTGGAGAGGTAGTGGTGCCAGGCGCCGACGGCGATGTACGCGCAGAAGTTGGTCTCCCGGCCCCGGTCGGTGGGGGCGGTGGCGTCGCCGTCCGCGTAGGCGGCGTACCAGGAGCCGTCGGGCAACTGGTGGTCGGCGAGCCAGCGGTAGGCGGCGTCGGCGCGCCGGTGCTCGCCGCCCGCGTCGAGGGCCATGGCCGCCTCGATGTGGTCCCAGGGGTCGAGGTGGTGGCCCCGGAACCACGGGATGGCGCCGTCCTCGCGCTGCTGGGCGGCGATGCCGGCGACCGTGGCCGCGGCCTGCTCGGCGGTGAGGACGCCGGCCAGGACGAGGTGCTCGGTACGGCCGGGGCTCGTCACGCCCGGCCCTCGTCGGCGCCTGTCGTGGCGGTCGTGGCGGTCGTGGCGGTCACGGGCTCGGCTGCCGCTGAGGTCCCGGCGGCTCCGGCAGTGGCTGCGGCGCCGGCGCCGGCTTCGGCTTCGGCTTCGGTCACCGTTTCGGCTCCGGCGTCCGTCCCGGCGACCGCGGCCGCCGGGAGCTGCGGCTTGGTGGCGTAGGCGACGAAGCTCTTGCCGATCAGCGGGTCGAGCGCGCGTTCGGCGACGCGGGTGGCCAGCGGTTTCTTCATGATGTCCCAGACGAGCAGCCGGTGGTACGCCCGCACCGGCAGCGCCCGGTCGTTGTCGACGCCGAAGGCGCACTTGAGCCACCAGTAGGGCGAGTGCAGGCCGTGCGCGTGGTGGGTGCCGTACGGGCGGAGGCCCGCCTCGCGCATCTTGCGGAGCAGTTCGCCGGCCCGGTAGATGCGGATGTGGCCGCCCTCGACCTCGTGGTAGGCGTCGGAGAGCGCCCAGCAGACCTTCTCCGGCCCGTAGCGGGGCACGGTCACGGCGATCCGGCCACCGGGCCGCAGTACCCGGACCATCTCGGCCAGCACGCCCTTGTCGTCCGGGATGTGCTCCATCACCTCGGAGATGATCACGACGTCGAAGCTGTCGTCGGGGAAGGGCAGGGCCAGCGCGTCGCCCTCCATGGCGACGGCGGTGGCGCCGGCCGGTGCCTCGCCGGCCTCCTCCATGGCGGCGAACCAGCGGCCGACCTCGCGGATCTCCTCGGCGTTGCGGTCGAGTGCGACGACCCGTGCGCCGCGCCGGTAGCACTCGAAGGCGTGCCGGCCGCCGCCGCAGCCCAGATCGAGCACGCGGTCGCCGGCGGCAAGCGGGAACCGGGAAAAGTCGACGGTCAGCACTCGGGGTCTGCCTCTTTCGATCAGGTGGTGCGTCCGGCCGGGACGGCTAGACGGGCGGCCGGCCGGGGGAGCCGGCCG
>DOWQ01000303.1 GCA_003519485.1 Streptomyces sp.
GTTCGCACTGGCGTGCGGCATCCCCGGCGCCTCGGGCGCGCTCGGCGTGCCGCGCGCCGGGGCGCTCGGCGTGGGCATCACCGTCATCGCGCTCTCGCTGTCCTGCCCCCCGTCGGCGTCACCGGACGACCGTGCGGTGACGGAGCCGCCGTCCGCGCTCAGCGGGACTTCCAGCACGTACGCGCTGCCGCCCCCGCCCGGCACGTCGTGCGTCTGCAGCACGCCGCCGTGCCGCTGCACGATGCCGCGCACGATCGGCTCGTGCACCGGGTCTCCCCCGGCGTACGGCCCGCGCACCTCGATCCGTACGACCTCGCCGCGCTGTGCGGCGGCCACGACGATCGTCGAATCCCCGGAAACACCTCCGGCTCTTGAGTTGCCCGTCGAGTCGACGCCCGCCACATCCGCGATCAGGTGCGCCAGCGCCGTCGACAGCCGCTCCGCGTCCACCTCGGCCTCGATCGCGGGGGCGTGCACCGCGAACTGCGCGCGGCCGGGGCCGATCAGTTCGATCGCCCCCTCCACACCGGCGGCGACGACCGCGTCCAGCGAAACCGTCCTGCGCTGCAGCCGGTCCGCCCCGGCGTCGAGCCGCTGGTAGGAGATGACGTTGTCGACGAGCGTGGTCATCCGGGAGTAGCCGGCGGCCAGGTGGTGCAGGATCTGGTTCGCCTCCGGCCACAGCTGCCCGGCCGGGTCGGAGGCGAGCACGCCCAGCTCACCGCGCAGTTGCTCCAGCGGTCCGCGTAGCGACTCCTGGAGGACGGCCAGCAGCTGTGCGTGCCGGGCGGCGAGCGAGTCGTACGGCCGCCGGTCGGTGAAGGTCAGCACGGCGCCGACCAGCTGGTCGCCGTCCCGCACGGGCGCGGTGGTCACATCGACGGGGACCGGGCGGCCGTCCTTCGCCCAGAGCACCTGGCCGCGCACCCGGTGCTTGCGCCCGGAGTGGAGGGTGTCGGAGAGCGGCGTCTCGTCGTACGGCAGAGGCGTGCCGTCCGCCCGGGAGTGGTGCACCAGCGGGTGCAGCTTCTTGCCGCCGAGGTCGCTCGCGCGGTAGCCGAGGATCTGCGCGGCGGACGGGTTGACGAGGACGACCCTGCCGTCGTTGTCGACGCCGACGACGCCCTCGGCGGCCGCGCGGAGGATCATCTCGGTCTGGCGCTGCTGGCGGCCCAGTTCGGCCTCGGTGTCGAGGGTACCGGTGAGGTCCCGGACGACGAGCATCAGCAGTTCGTTGCCGGTGTAGCTGTTGTGGTGATCGGCGTACGCGGCCTCGAACGCCGATTCGTACGGCGTGCGGCCGTCCTCCAGGTTCGCGCTGGTCAGCTCGACCGGGAATTCGGTGCCGTCGGTGCGCCGCGCGACCATCCGGGTCGGCTTCGTACGGCCGCCCTCGCTGTCGTTGTCGGGGCGGCGCATCGAGCCGGGGATGCGCCTGGAGTCGAAGGACGGGAGCAGGTCCAGGAGGCCGCGGCCGACGAGGGCGGTGCCCGGCGACTCGAACGTCTCGAGCGCGATGGTGTTCGCGTTGACGACCGTGCCGTTGCAGTTGACGAGCAACAAGGCGTCGGGCAGCGCGTCGAGTATGGCGGCGAGGCGAGCAGCGCCTCGGGATGGCCTGCTGCTCACGAGGGTGCTTCCTTCCTGGTCACTGCATATTGCCGACAGACCCGGTCATCTTGTCGCGTGCGCCGTGGCCTGTCACTGGTGGGAGTCTACGGGCAGCGGCCATGCGGGCAACGGCGGATGAGGGGAGGGCGGGCGATGACCTTGTGCGACTCGACGCAGGTCCGCGCACGCCGGACATAGGGGATTCGACCCGGTCGCGAAGCTTGCCGGGGGATGGCGGCGGGTGGTACGGGGCGGCGTCGCTGCCGCGCGCGGGGGGCGGTTGTGGCGCGGTCGTGCGGCGTGTCGCGGTGCGGACGGATGACGGTTCGCGCAGCTGTCCGAGGGGATCGGACGGAGGCCGGGAGGCCGCCCGTCGGGGACTCCAGGGGTCGGAGGGGATCGGGGCCGGGGGCGGCGGTGCCGGGGGAGTTCGGGGAGCTCCGGTGTGTCGCCGGGGCCGCACGTCGCTCTCCTGGCGTGCCTCGGCGGCCGTCCGGCGTTCCCCGGCAGCCCGCCCGGTCGCACCGGCGCCTGTCCGGCTGCCGTACGACTCGTACGGCAGCCGCTCGGCATTCACCCGGCAGACACCACAGCGGTTACCCGGCGACGTCGGGGAGCACCGGCAGCAGGTTGTTCCAGCGAGCGATCTCACATCCGTTCGTGCGGCTGAAGTGCGCGTTGACAGGCCGGCCCGCCCAGGTGCCGGTGAGGCGCGCGGTGGCGGGACCGCCGTAAATCATCGTGCAGTTGGCGTCGTGGGGGACGCGGGCGAACGGGTCCTTGCCGTACCGGGTCGCCTCGTCCAGCCGGTCGCAGGCGGCCTGGGCCTTCTGGTGGGTGCCGCCCTTCGGGTGGCAGTCGAGGGTGTGCAGACCGTCGGCGGCCCGGTCTCCGCTGCCGCTGACGGTGATGGTCAGCCGGTCCTCGCCGGCCGGTGACACGGGAGGGAGCGGCACCCATGGCCAGGACGGCACCGGTTCCGGCGCGGGTGCCGGCAGCGCGGCGGCGGCCGGGGCGGCGGTCAGGACGGTGGCCGCGGAGAGCGCGGCGACGGTGAGGCGGCGGAGCAGCATCGGGATCTCCTGGTGTGCGGCGGGAGGGACGGTGGTGGCGGGAGCCCGATGGCCCCTGCCGTTGTCGCGGCTCCTGCGAGCCGGGCCGGCCGTCGATCGGCGACGGCCCCCGCCTCTGTTAACGCTCGGCGAGCCGTCGCGTTGCGCAACTCGGTCGCGCCCGTCTGTGCGAGCCGGTCCACCCGTCCGGCGGCGCCCGCTGCCACCAGGCAACACCTTTGCTCCGCCCGCCGCGCGACCGGTACCGTAGGGTGCGATTGGTGACAGCCCATGGGGCTGTGCCATCATCTGCACACACCACATCGCGGTCACGCGGGTGGTTGTGGAGGCTTCGCCTAGTCTGGTCTATGGCGCCGCACTGCTAATGCGGTTTGGGGTTACCCCCCATCCCGGGTTCAAATCCCGGAGCCTCCGCTCGATCTTCAAGATCACCGAAGCCCCGGCCGCCGGTCGGGGCTTCCGCCGTCCCAGAGGCGGTTTTCGCAGGTCAGGGTGCATATGCCGAATGGATTTCACCTCCGGCGGCGGGTCATGTAATGTTGTTCCCGCAACGCCGACCAGCGAGAAAAGCTGGAAAACACGCGCTCGTAGCTTAACGGATAGAGCATCTGACTACGNNTTCGAATCCTGCCGAGCGCACACCGACCGGAAGCCCCCTGGGATCGCCCAGGGGGCTTTTGGCGTTTCCGGGACCGACGCGGCGGCGGGCGTACGGCGATGCGGGGAGTGAGTGTGGTGACGGCGCGAAGCGAGTGGTGGTGCACCGGGCCGCGGTGGCGGGAGGGCCGGGCCGGGCTCGGGTGGTACGCGGACGGGCGTGGTGAGCGCTGGAGCGGGCTCGGGGGCCGGGCGGTCCTCGCCTTCGTCGCCGAGGGGGAGCGCCGGTGCCTCGGCGTGTGGCGCGCCG
>DOWQ01000185.1 GCA_003519485.1 Streptomyces sp.
CGCCGCACCGCGCGGCCCGAGCGGGCGTCCGGCTGGCCCGCCCGCGCGGGCATCAGCCGCCGCACCCGTCCGCCCAGCCGCGAGGAGCCGGTGGAGGGCTGACGCGGATTGCTCACTCGCGCCCCATGTCCCGGTGGACGACGACCGTCTCCACGCCCTCGGAGGCGAGGCGGGAAGCGAGCTTCTCTGACATCGCGACACTGCGGTGCTTGCCGCCGGTGCAGCCGACGGCGATGGTCACATAGCGCTTGCCCTCGCGCCGGTAGCCGGCCGCGATGAGCTGGAGCAGCTCGGTGTAGCGGTCGAGGAACTCCTTGGCGCCGGGCTGGTTGAAGACGTAGCCGGACACCTCCTCGTGGAGGCCGGTGAAGGGGCGCAGCTCGGGGACCCAGTGCGGATTGGGCAGGAAGCGGCAGTCGACGACGAGGTCGGCGTCGACGGGGAGGCCGTACTTGTAGCCGAAGGACATGACGGTGGCGCGCAGCTCCGGCTCCTCGTCGCCGGCGAACTGGGCGTCCATCTTGGCGCGCAGCTCGTGGACGTTGAGGCTGGAGGTGTCGATGACCAGGTCGGCGTCGCCGCGGAGCTCACGCAGCAGTTCCCGCTCGGCGGCGATGCCGTCGACGATCCGGCCGGAGCCCTGGAGCGGATGCGGGCGGCGTACGGATTCGAACCGGCGCACGAGGGCCTCGTCGGACGCCTCCAGGAAGATCACCCGGCGCCGGACGTTCTTGGCGGACAGGTCGGAGAGGGACTCGCGCAGGCTGTCGAAGAAGCTCCGGCCGCGGACGTCGACGACGACCGCGATCCGGGCCACATTGCCCTGCGAGCGGGCGCCGAGGTCCACCATGGTGCGGATCAGCGCGGGTGGGAGGTTGTCCACCACGAACCAGCCGAGGTCCTCCAGGCATTTGGCGGCGGTGCTGCGGCCGGCTCCCGACATACCAGAGATGATCACCAGCTCGGGGATGGCCGCCTCGTCGGCCGCCTCCGCGGTCGTGCCCGTACCCACCTGTGCTCCGTCTCCGTCGATCTCGTTCATGCCTGCCCCCGTTCCGCCGGCGGCGGAACGGCCGCCGACTCGTCCTCTTCCATGATCTCTCCTGTGGCGGTGTTCACCGCGGGGGCGGCGGGTGCCGCCCCGGCGAGGGCCACGGCGACGGTCTCGGCTGTCTTGCGGCCGACGCCGGGGACCTCGCAGATCTGGTCGATCGTGGCAGCCCGCAGCCGCTTGAGGGAACCGAAATGCTTGAGCAGCGCCTGACGGCGGCTCTCGCCGAGGCCGGGGACGCTGTCCAGCGGGCCGGCCCGCAGGCCCTTGCTGCGCTTCTTGCGCTGGTAGGCGATGGCGAAGCGGTGCGCCTCGTCGCGGACCCGCTGGAGGAGGTAGAGCCCCTCGCTGCTGCGGGGCAGCACGACCGGGTCGCTCTCGCCGGGCAGCCAGACCTCCTCCAGCCGCTTGGCGAGGCCGCAGACGGCGACGTCGTCGATACCCAGTTCGTCCATGGCGCGGCGGGCCGCGGCGACCTGCGGCTGCCCGCCGTCCACGACGACGAGCTGCGGCGGGTAGGCGAACCGGCGTGCCTTGCCCGTCTCGGGGTCGATGGGGCCACCGGCCTGGGCGTCGACCTCGCCGCCCGCCTCGACCGGGTCGCCGTTCACCTCTTCGTCCCACTCACCCGTCCGTCGCTTCTCCAGCAGATAGCGGCGGAACCGGCGGCTGATGACCTCGTGCATGGAGCGGACGTCGTCCTGTCCCTCGCCGTGCCAGACCTGGGTGTCGCCCACCCGGCCCTTGATCTGGAAGCGGCGGTACTCGCTCTTGCGGGCGAGGCCGTCCTCGAAGACCACCATGGAGGCCACGACGTCGTCGCCCTGGAGGTGGGAGATGTCGAAGCACTCGACGCGCAGCGGGACGGAGTCCAGGCCGAGTGCCTCGGCGATCTCCTCCAGGGCGCGGGAGCGGGTGGTGAGGTCGGAGGCGCGCTTGGTCTTGTGCAGCACCAGCGCCTGCTCGGCGTTCCGCATGACGGTCGCCATCAGGTCCTTCTTGTCGCCGCGCTGCGGTATGCGCAGGTCGACCCGGCTGCCGCGGCGCTCCGCGAGCCAGGCGGCGAGCGGCTCGACGGGGTCGGGGAGGGCCGGCACGAGGACCTCGTGGGGCACGCCCTCGCCGCTCTCCTCGCCGTAGAGCTGCTGCAACGCGTGTTCGACGAGCCCGGCGGTGTCGACGGCCTCGACCCGGTCGGTGACCCAGCCGCGCTGGCCGCGCACCCGGCCGCCACGGACGTGGAAGATCTGGACGGCGGCCTCCAGCTCGTCCTCCGCGACGGCGAAGATGTCGGCGTCGGTGGCGTCGGCGAGGACCACCGCGTTCTTCTCCATGGCGCGGCGGAGGGCTTCGATGTCGTCACGGAGCCGGGCCGCCCGCTCGTACTCCATCGTCTCGGCTGCCTCCCGCATCTCGCCCTCAAGGCGGCGCAGGTAGGTGCCGGTGCGGCCGGCCATGAAGTCACAGAACTCGTCGGCGAGCGCGCGGTGTTCCTCGGCGGTGACGCGACCGACGCAGGGGGCGGAGCACTTGCCGATGTAGCCGAGCAGGCAGGGGCGGCCGATCTGCGCTGAGCGCTTGAAAACGCCGGCGGAACAGGTACGCACCGGGAAGACGCGCAGCATCAGGTCCACGGTCTCGCGGATCGCCCAGGCGTGGGCGTACGGGCCGAAGTAGCGCACCCCCTTGCGCTTGGGGCCCCGCATGACCTGGACCCGCGGGAACTCCTCGCCCAGCGTGACCGCGAGGGACGGGTAGCTCTTGTCGTCGCGGTACTTGACGTTGAACCGCGGGTCGAATTCCTTGATCCAGGAGTATTCGAGCTGGAGCGCCTCGACCTCGGTGGAGACCACCGTCCACTCCACCGACGCGGCGGTGGTGACCATGCTCCGGGTCCGCGGGTGGAGCCCGGCCAGATCCTGGAAGTAGGAGGAGAGCCGCTGGCGGAGGCTCTTCGCCTTTCCGACGTAGATCACCCGGCGGTGGTCGTCGCGGAATTTGTAGACCCCCGGCGAGTCGGGGATCTGTCCCGGCTCGGGTCGGTAGCTGCTCGGGTCGGCCATGGCTCCACCCTACTGGCGGGCACGGACACCGCGGCCGCCCCCGGAAGCCGTACGGGACCCGGTTGGAACACCCCGGCCGCGGCGGCGTCAGGAGCGGCCGGGACCGGGGCGGTCTGGATGCGGCCGCACAGAGCTTGAAAGCGCCCGAACGCCCTGCGTGCCTGCGCCGGCACAGTGTGGGGGGTGGCGTCCGGACGCTGCCTGCAGCCTCCGGGTGTTGTCGGTGCTTGGTCAACACTGTTTAATGCGCTGTGAACCGCCGGTGTGAACGGAGGGGGCCGGGTGTGAAAGGTCCACCCTGCGCCCACCGGGCTCGCGGCGACCCGCGCGGGGCGGCGGCCGCGTACGGCAAGTGAATGTTCACCCGCCAGGGGAGGCGAGCACCGATGGTCCGAAGCGAGGGGCGCGAAGGGCAGCCGGGCCCGGCGGAGCTGGACCGGATCCTGCGCACCGGTCCCTTTTACGCCGCGCTGCGCACGGCACTCGCCGTCCGCGGCCTCGCGCTGCACCGGGTGCGGCACCGGCTGGCCCAGCGGGGCGTACGGGTCGGCGTCACCAGCCTCAGCTACTGGCAGCAGGGCGAGCGGCGCCCTCAGCGGCCGGAGTCGCTGCGGGCGGTCACCGCCCTGGAAGAGGTACTGGAGCTGCCCGCGGGCGCGCTGACCCGGCTGCTGGAGCCGTCGGCCCGGCCGGCCGGCACCGAGCGCCCGCCCGCCCGCTCGTACCGCTCGCTGGTCGATGTGTCCGACGCGGTGGAGGAGCTGCTCGCCGGCCTCGGCGGCCGGGCGGACAACGGGCTGCACACCCTCGGGCACTTCGAGCGGGTACAAATAGGTCCGGCGCGCCGGCTGCTCCGCCGCGACTCCTCGCAGCTCGTACGGGCGCACCGGGACGATGTCGACCGCTATCTCGCCATCCACCAGGGCGAGCGCGGCTGTTCGACGGACGGGGTGACCGTGCGGGCCGGAGACAACTGCCGGGTCGGCCGGGTCCGCCGGCACCATGAGGCACCCATCGTCGTCGCCGAACTCCTCTTCGACGTCCGGCTGGGAGCCGGGGACACCTACGTATTCGGCTATGCGTTCGAGGACGGCGACGGCGGCCCGTGCTCCGAGTACGTCCGCGGCTTCAGCTACGCCGGCGGGCAGTACGTGCTCCAGATCCGCTTCGAGGAGGACGCCCTGCCGGTCCGCTGCCGCCGCTTCTCCCGGGTGTCGGTCGGGGCGCCGCCGCGGGACGAGGAGGAGCTGACCCTGAGCGGGCGCCACCGTGCCGTCCACCTGGCCGAGCAGACGGTGCGGCCGGGACTGCTGGGCATCGGCTGGGACTGGGACTGACGTCGTGGGCTTTCGGCCCGGAGACCGGCCCCGGCGGCCGGCGATCGGCCTCTCGGGCTTTCCGGGCCCGGCCGCCCGCTCGCGGCCGAAGTCCCGACGCGCCGCATTCGCACGCGCCCGCCTGCTAGGTGTATTGACCTGGAGCGTTGTTCACGCGGCTGATCGGTGGCCGGCCTCCGAGTGCGGTGTGGCAGCGATGGTAGTTGTAGGTGTGGAGGAAGGCGGGGAAGGC
>DOWQ01000186.1 GCA_003519485.1 Streptomyces sp.
AGCAGCGGCCGGTGCGGGGGGCTGCCGGTCGGCCGCGCCGTCGAGCGGGAGTCCGTCCGGCCGTTCCGCCCGTGTCTCGTCCGCCCGTGCCTCTACTGGCGGTTCCTCTCCTGCTCCCGCTTCGGCTGCTCGTGCCTCCACTGCCATGATCCCCCGATCGAACACCGCCCCCGTGCAGTCTAGGAGCCGGGCCCGCGGTGCGGGCGGCACATCGCTCGATACACCTGCGGCCCCGCAGTGCCGCCGATACGCTGACCGGGCGATGCCGGGGGGCATCAAGGGGGAGGAAAACTTCGTGAGGGTTCTGCATGCCGTCACCCTGCACACGCCGACCAATGACTTCGGCGGCCCCACCCGGGTCGCCCTGGATCTCTCCCGGGGGCTGCGGGACCGGGGGGTCGACGCCCGCCTCGTCACACTCGGGGACGGCTTCGACGGTCCGCTGCCGACCTCCGTCGAGACCGTGCCCACCTGGATGCACCAGGCCCGGCATGTGCTGCCCGCTTTCGAGGTCAGCGGCATCACCTCGCCGACGCTGCTCGCCCGGGCCCGCCGGCTGGTGAAGTCCGCCGATGTCGTCCATGTGCACCTGATGCGGGATCTGATCACCCTGCCGATCGCTCTCGTCGCGCTGGCCTGCGGGCGCCCGCTGGTGCTCCAGACACACGGCATGATCGACCCGACGGAGAAGCGCGTCGCCCAGCTCGTCGATGTGCTCGGGCTGCGCCGGGTGCTGCGCGGGGCCGACGCGATCCTGCATCTGACGGAGATGGAGCGCCGGGATGTGGAGGCGGTGGTGGAGCCCGCGCGGCTCACCCGCACGCACCGGCTGGTGAACGGCGTCCGGCTCCAGGAGCGCCGGCCGGCCGCCGGACCGGGCCGGCCGCCGACCGTGCTCTACCTCGCCCGGGTGCAGGCCCGTAAGCGCCCGGAGGACTTCATCTCGGCGATGCCCGTGGTGCTCGGCAAGTACCCGGACGCGCGGTTCGTCCTGGCCGGCCCGGACACCGGGGCGCTCGCCGACGACATGCTGGCGATGGCCCGCGGGCTCGGCGTGGCCGACTCCGTGGAGTACGTGGGCGCGCTCGGCCACGCCGAGGTGCTGGAGCAGCTGCGGCAGGCGGACGTCTACGTCCTGCCGTCCGTCGTCGAGCCGTTCGCCGTCTCGGTGCTGGAGGCCATGTCGGTGGGACTGCCGGTGGTCGTCACCAGGACCGGCGGCCTGTCCCCGGACGTCGAACGCGCCGGGGCCGGCCGGGTGGTGGACAGCCGCGCGGACGCCGACAACGGCCGGCTCGTCGGTGAGGCGATCGTGGAGCTGCTGGACCCCGCCGTGAACGCGTCGGCGTCCGACGCGGCCCGGCAGCTGATCCGCGACGAGTTCTCCATCGAGGCGGTCGTCGACACCCTGCAGGGGGTGTACGAAGAGGCCATCGCCCGGCACGGACGATGACCTCTTCGCAGCTGCTCGCCGCCGGAGGCGGTCCGGTCAGCCGGACCGCGCCCGCCGGCCTTCCCGGGTCTTGAGCCCTATCTGCCAGCGGTAGAAGCTCATGGCCAGCGCGTAGTCCAGGCCGGCCCGCCCGTCGAGGAAGCCGCGCTTGTAGAGGTAGGCGTAGCCGAAGGACACCAGCGGTTTGAACGGGGCCTTGTGGAACAGCTGCCCCTGCCGGGTCTTGGCGAGCCGGATCTCCTCCCGGACCTCCGGGTGCAGCTCGAGCCACGCCTCCCAGTCGGCGTAGCGGTTGTGCCGGTCGAACCAGGTGCGCACCGGGTCCAGGTCCTCGTGCTCGATCGGTGACCGCAGCGACCGCACCGACTCGGCGACCGGCTGGTAGTGGCCCTCCTGCTCGCCCATGCCCGGCGCGTCCAGGTCGCCGAGGACGGGGAAGTGGCAGCGGTTCCGGTCCAGCAGGGCGCGCTTGACGATGGTGTAGCCGTGCCGCAGCCGCTTCCCCGCGAACCAGTAGCCGAGCGGGATGTCAAAGGCCGCGACCTCCACCGGCCGGGAGAAGATCTGCCGCAGCTCCGCGATCAGCTCGGCGCTCGGCGTCTCGTCGCCGTCCAGGAAAAGCAACCAGGGCATCTCCGGGCGGACGTTGTCGAGGCACCACTGCTTCTTCTTCGGGTACTTCCCGTCCCAGTCGTACGGGACGATGTCCGCGCCCAGCCCGGCCGCGATCCGGCGGGTGTCGTCGGTGCTGTCGGAGTCGACCACGACGACGGCCTCGAAGTGGTCGATGACAGACCCGACGGCCGCGGCGATGTTCTCGGCCTCGTTCTTGGTCGGGATAGCCACGACGATGGGGAGCTTGCTCACCCCTTGCCTCCTTCACTCAGCCAGGCGTAGCAACCGGTGCCGGCGAACTCGCGGGCGCCCGCCGGGACGGTGATCTCCGGCTTCGCGCCCTTGGACCAGCTGCCGGAGCCCAGCTTCTTGCCGCCCTTGCCGATGATCCGCCACTCGCAGTCCTCACCGGGGCTC
This sequence comes from Streptomyces sp., assembly GCA_003519485.1. Taxonomy (GTDB): domain Bacteria; phylum Actinomycetota; class Actinomycetes; order Streptomycetales; family Streptomycetaceae; genus Streptomyces. Next base: position 2,486 of record DOWQ01000186.1, read on the forward strand.
GGTGCCCGGTAGCGGCCCGGGGTGATCGCCTTGCCGGCCTCGCGCTTGCCGGCGACCCGGAAGGTGCCGTCCGGGAAACCGGCGGCGGCATCCTCCAGCAGCGGTTTCTGCTTCGGGCAGAGATGGTCCGCCGCCGCCCCGGCATCGGCGATCTCGCCGAGGATGAGGGAGCTGACGGCCATGTCCCGGTCGTGCCGCACGAGATACGCCATCCGGTCGCAGGACTCCTGGCCGGTCTGCAGGACGGCCGCCGGGTCATTGCCCTTCGGCACCCGGTCGGTCAGATACTTTTTCTCCCGCTCGGTGAAGGAGCCGCCCGCCGGGGACAGTTCGGACACCGGCTCCTTGGGGCCGGGCGGTACGGCTTCCGGCGCTCCGGGTGCGGAGGGCCCGGCGGGCGGGGCCGAGGCCGGCCCCGTACCGCCGTCCGCCGCGGCCGGCCGTTTCCGGTCGCCGCCGTCGCCGT
>DOWQ01000405.1 GCA_003519485.1 Streptomyces sp.
CAGGGCGGCTTCGACTTCTTCGGCGCCCAGTCCGCGCGCGCGGCGCAGCAGCGCCCCGAGCTGACCGCCGCCGCGTCGGAGGACGACTTGGCGGACGTGGTCGGCGCCGAGGCGTTCGCCGAGCACGAGGCCCGCGAGGCCGGCGGGACCCGCAAGGCAGCCCTCGAGGCTGAGCGGCAGCCCGGGAAGCGGCAGCCGAAGAAGGCCCGGCAGCAGAAGCCGCAGGAGCAGGACGGCTTGCGGGAGCCGTCCGAGCTGCAGGACGTCCCGGAGCTGCACGGCTTCCAGGGGGACGACCAGCGGCAGCCGGAGCACCGCAGCCAGAAGCACGCGGCGAGCGAGGTCATAGACCTCACCGAGCACGACCAGACCGAGCAGTTGGACATGCGCGAGCTGCGCGCCCACACCTCCTGACGGCTCCCGGGGCCCCTGCCGGCCTCCGCGCCGATCCGGTGCCCACGCGCCCGCCCGCCCCGATTCGTCCGGGGCGGGCGGGCGCGGCCGTTCTTTCGAGCCCTGCGGCCCCGCTGCGGCCCCGCTGCGGGTCCAGAAGCTCCCAGGGGCACAGGAGGGCCACGCAGACCGCTACACGTCACACACCGACTGCGGGCCGCGGACGGCCGGCGGCCGGGCCGGTCACTTGTCGATGTCGCCCACGACGAAGAAGAGCGACCCCAGGATCGCGACCATGTCCGCGACGAGCGTGCCCGGCAGCAGCTCCGTCAGCGCCTGGATGTTGTTGAAGGACGCCGAGCGCAGCTTCAGCCGGTACGGCGTCTTCTCCCCCTTCGACACCAGGTAGTAGCCGTTCAGGCCGAGCGGGTTCTCCGTCCAGGCGTAGGTGTGCCCCTCCGGCGCCTTCAGCACCTTCGGCAGCCGCTGGTTGACGGGCCCCTGCGGCAGTTCGTCCAGCCGGTCCAGGCAGGCGTCCGCCAGCGCCAGGGCGTTGTGCGTCTGCTCCAGTAGGCACTCGAACCGGGCGAGGCAGTCGCCCTCCTGGCGGGTGGCAACCTTCAGTACGTCCTGGAGCTCGCCGTACGCCAGGTACGGCTCGTCGCGGCGCAGGTCGAAGTCGACGCCCGAGGCGCGCGCGATGGGCCCGCTCACGCCGTACGCGTGCACCGCCTCGCGGGACAGGGTGCCCACCCCGCGGGTCCGGCCGCGGAAGATCTCGTTGCCGAGCACCAGCCCGTCGTAGTCGCCCATCCGGGACCGTACGGACGCGACCGCCTGCCGGGCGCGGCCGGGCCAGCCCGCGGGGAGGTCCTCCTTGAGCCCGCCGACCCGGTTGAACATGTAGTGCATCCGGCCACCGGAGATCTCCTCCATGACGGCCTGGAGGTCCTCGCGCTCGCGGAAGGCGTAGAAGACCGGGGTGATGGCGCCGAGTTCGAGCGGATAGGAGCCGAGGAACATCAGGTGGTTCAGCACCCGGTTCAGCTCGGCGAGCAGCGTGCGCATCCAGACCGCGCGCTCCGGTACCTCCATGCCGAGCATCCGTTCGACGGCGAGCACCACGCCCAGCTCGTTGGAGAACGCCGACAGCCAGTCGTGCCGGTTCGCGAGCACGATGATCTGGCGGTAGTCGCGCGCCTCGAAGAGCTTCTCCGCACCCCGGTGCATATAGCCCACGACCGGCTCGGCGGAGACGATGCGCTCCCCGTCCAGCACGATCCGCAACCGCAGCACGCCATGCGTGGACGGATGCTGCGGCCCGATGTTGAGCACCATGTCCGTGCTCTCCGCCGCGCCGCCGATCCCGACTGTCGTCTCCGTCATGGGGACAGTCTCGCAGCTACCGCGCCCGCCTACGCTGGGGACATGGAGACCGGGACGGACAGGGGCGCCGGGAACGGCGTGGGCGCGGGGAACAGCACGGGCACGGACGACGGCTCGGGCACGGGGCACGGCTCGGACAAGGGGAACAGCCCGGGCGAGGGAAACAGCACGGGCGACGGGATCGGGGGCGCCCGGATCAGGAGCGAGAGCGACGGCGCGGACACGGGGGACGGTTTCGGCACCGAGGGCGGCCCGGGCTGGGCGGGTCTGCCCGCTGGGCTGCTGCGGTTGCGCCGGCTGGTCCTGGCGCTGACAGTGCTGCCGCTCACCGCCGCGGTCTGCGTGCCGCTGTGGCTGCTCGGCGGGACCGGCTGGGCCGTGCTCGCGGTGCTGCCGCTGCTGCTCGGCGGCTGGGGGTGGTGGCTGCTGGGGCGCAACTGGCGTTCCTGGCGGTACGCGGAGCGGGCGGACGACCTGCTCATCGTCCGCGGGGTGCTCTGGCGGCGGCTGACCGTCGTTCCGTACGGGCGGATGCAGCTCGTCGAGGTCACCTCCGGCCCGCTGGAGCGGCGCTTCCGGCTGGCGAGCGTGCAGCTGCACACCGCGGCAGCGGCCAGCGACGCGCGCATCCCCGGACTGCTGCCGGCCGAGGCCGAGCGGCTGCGCGACCGGCTGACCGAGCTCGGCCAGGCCAGATCGGCGGGGCTGTGACCGACACGGGGACCGGAACGAACGGCGGCAGCGGTGGCGGCAGCAGCCGTACGGGCCGCGCCGGAAGCCCGAGCGCCCGGGACGGCGCGGAGGC
>DOWQ01000404.1:0-1481 GCA_003519485.1 Streptomyces sp.
CCGGTCGACGCCTCCACGAGCACCCCGTACCGCGCCTCCGGCGGCAGCTGGTCCAGCGGTTACCACACCGGTGTCGACTTCTCCGTCTCCACCGGCTCCACGGTGAAGTCCGTCGGCTCCGGCGAGGTCGTCTCCGCGGGCTGGGCCGGCTCGTACGGCAACCAGGTCGTCATCCAGCACGAGGACGGCAAGTACAGCCAGTACGCCCACCTGTCCTCGCTGTCCGTCTCCGCCGGCCAGAGCGTCGAGGGCGGCGAGCAGATCGGCCTCTCCGGCTCGACCGGCAACAGCACCGGGCCGCACCTGCACTTCGAGATCCGCACCAGCCCGGACTACGGCTCCGACGTCGACCCGATCGCCTACCTGCGGGCGCAGGGCGTCAACCTCTGAGCCACAGCGCGACAGCAGTACCAGCAGTACCAGCAGTATCCGAGGTGCCCGTCCCCGAACACCGGGGGCGGGCACCTCGCCCGTTCCCGGCCCGCTGAACGGGCGAGCCGCCGGCGACGTATCACTCGGTATCCGCTTTCGATTGATCCCGCGCGGATTCCGGTATTCCGGTCAGCGGATTCCCGGAATCGCTTGTGGCGCGGAATGCTCACCTCTATCTTGGGCATCGCCCGCGAACTCCCTTGTGCGGGCGCTTATCCGGCGCAGCACAGGAGAGGACGGAAGTCCATGCCCCCCATCCGTGGACGACACCGCCGGCCGCAGCAGGGCCGCATCTCGCAGACATCGCTGGCTGTCACCGCCGGAAGCGCGGGATTGGCCCTTCCGCTGATCGCCGCCGGGAGCGCGAATGCCGCCGCCGATAACCTGCACGGGGCCGCGCAGTCAGAGAGTTCCGTCGACGAAGAGATCAATGGCGGCGATGTCTTTCACGGCGGCCGGCAGATCACGGGCAGTTTTCGGCAGGCGCACGGCGGCACGGAACTCATGCCGCGCGACGCCGGACCGCGGACGGCGGCCGGGAACGCGCAGGCGGCACCGGGTGCCGCGTCCCGGGCCGGCGCACGGCCCATGGCCGCGCCGGCCACCGGGACGCCCGGCTCGCGTACCACCGACTCCTACCGGGTGGTCAGCGGCGACAGTCTGTACGGCATCGCCCGCACCCTCGGTGTCGACGGCGGCTGGCAGCGGCTGTACGACACCAATCGCGAGGTCGTCGGGGCCGACCCGGACCTGATCCTGCCCGGCCAGCGGCTCTCCCTGCGCACCGCTGAGCGCACGCCCGTACCGAAGCCCCGCGACGCCGGGAAGCAGGAGAAGGCCGAGCGGGAGACGGACGGCAGGGCCGCGGCGGAGAAGGACAAGGCCGAGAAGGACACCGCGGAGAAGGAGGCGGCCGGGAAAGCCGGCGAGCAGGCGGGCGGCAGCAGCGGGAGCGGTGTCGCGGCCGACGACCGGAAGGACGACGAGCGGGCCTCGCGTGCCGGCTCGGACGACTCCGCCCGGCCCGCGGGCTTCGCCGCGCCCGTCCC
>DOWQ01000404.1:1509-8957 GCA_003519485.1 Streptomyces sp.
TACCACACCGGCGTCGACTTCCCCGTCGCCACCGGAACCTCGGTCAAGGCCGTCAGCACCGGCGAGGTCGTCTCCGCGGGCTGGGGCGGCGCGTACGGCTATCAGGTGGTGCTCCGGCACAGCGACGGCAAGTACAGCCAGTACGCCCACCTCTCGCAGCTGTCCGTACGCCCCGGCCAGCAGGTCGCCGCCGGCCGGCAGGTCGGCCGCTCGGGCTCCACCGGCAACAGCACCGGGCCGCACCTGCACTTCGAGGTGCGCCCCGGCGGCGGCTCGGCCATCGACCCGCTGGCCTGGCTGCAGAGCCACGGCCTCGACCCGCAGTAGCCGCCCGGCGGAAGCCCCCGGGCACGAGCCGTGCCCGTATGCCGGCGCCCGCAGATGGCCGAGCGCCCCGCATCCCCCGCCGGCCGCTCCCGCTACAGCTTCTGCACCGGCGCGTACCGCAGCAGCAGCACCTTCGGCTTCTCATCCCCGAAGTCGATGGTCGCCTTCGCGTCGTGCCCGCTCCCGACCACCGACACGACCGTGCCGAGCCCGAACTGGTCGTGCGTGACGCGGTCCCCTGCCGACAGCGCGATCACCGGCCGGTCCGTGGTCCTGCGGGTCGCGAAGCCGCTCGGCCCGGCGTTGGCGCGGGACGAGGACAGCGACGCCGAGGCCATCGCGCCCGCCGACGCCGAGGGCGTCGCGGCGCCGGTCCGACGCCAGTTCAGATACGCCTCCGGAATCTCCTCCAGGAAGCGGGACGGCGGGTTGTACGAGGGCTGGCCCCAGGCGCTGCGCAGCGTCGACCGGGTGAGGTAGAGGCGCTCACGCGCGCGCGTGATGCCGACGTACGCCAGCCGGCGCTCCTCCTCCAGCTCCTTCGTCTGGCCCAGCGCCCGCATGTGCGGGAAGACGCCGTCCTCCATGCCGGTCAGAAAGACGACCGGGAACTCGAGCCCCTTCGCGGTGTGGAGGGTCATCAGCGTGATGACGCCGCTGCCGTCCTCCGCGTCGTCGGGAATCTGGTCGGAGTCGGCCACCAGGGCCACCTTCTCCAGGAAGTCGGAGAGCGTGCCCGGATTGTCCTCCCCCCGCTCCTGCTCGAACTCGAGCGCGACGGCGGCCAGCTCCTGGAGGTTCTCGATCCGCGTCTCGTCCTGCGGGTCGGTGGAGGCCTGGAGCTCCGCGAGATAGCCGGTGCGCTCCAGCACGGCCTCCAGGACCGTCGCCGGACCGGCGCCCGACTCGGCGATCGTGGTCAGCTCCTCCATCAGCGTGTTGAACCGCTTCACGGCGTTGGCGGAGCGCGCGGCCATGCCGTACGCCTCGTCGACGCGCCGGAGGGCCTGCGGGAAGGTGATCCGCTCGCGCGCCGACAGCGCGTCGATCATGGCCTCGGCACGGTCGCCGATGCCGCGCTTGGGGACATTCAGGACGCGGCGCAGCGGAACGGTGTCCTCCGGGTTGGCCAGCACCCGCAGATACGCCAGGACGTCCCGGACCTCCTTGCGCTCGTAGAAGCGCACGCCGCCGACGACCTTGTACGGCAGCCCGACCCGGATGAAAATCTCCTCGAAGACCCGGGACTGCGCGTTGGTGCGGTAGAAGATCGCGACATCGCCGGCCTTGGCCTCGCCCGCGTCCGTCAGCCGGTCGACCTCGTCCGCGACGAACTGCGCCTCGTCGTGCTCGGTGTCGGCGACATAGCCGGTGATGGTGGCGCCGGCGCCGGCCTCCGTCCACAGATTCTTGGGGCGGCGGTTCTCGTTGCGCTCGATGACGGCGTTGGCGGCGCTCAGGATGGTCTGGGTGGAGCGGTNNCGGAAGGCGTAGATCGACTGGTCGGCGTCGCCCACGACGCACAGTTCGGCGGTCTCGCCGCCCGTCTCCTCGCCGGTGCCGACCAGCTCGCGGACGAGGGTGTACTGCGCGTGGTTGGTGTCCTGGTACTCGTCGACCAGGACGTGCCGGAAGCGCCGCCGGTAGTGCTCGGCGACGTCCGGGAATGCCTGGAGCAGGTGGACGGTCGTCATGATGATGTCGTCGAAGTCGAGCGCGTTGGCCTCGCGCAGCCGCGACTGGTACATCCCGTACGCCTCGGCGAGCGTCTTCTCGAAACCTCCCCCAGACTCCGTCTGGGAGGTGCCCCCACGCGCCTGCCCGGCGAAGGTCTCCTCGTCGATGAGCTCGTTCTTGAGGTTGGAGACCTTGGCGGTGAAGGACTTGGGCGGGTAGCGCTTGGGATCCAGGTCCAGATCGCGGCAGACGAGCGCCATCAGCCGCTTGGAGTCGGCGGCGTCGTAGATCGAGAAGCTGGAGGTGAAGCCGAGCTTCTTGCTCTCGCGGCGGAGGATGCGGACGCAGGCACTGTGGAAGGTGGACACCCACATGGCGTTCGCCCGGGGCCCGACCAGCTCCTCGACGCGCTCCTTCATCTCACCCGCGGCCTTGTTCGTGAAGGTGATCGCGAGGACGGAGCCGGGGTGCACATGGCGCGCGCCGAGCAGGTGCGCGATGCGGTGGGTGAGCACCCGGGTCTTGCCGGAGCCCGCGCCGGCGATGATCAGCAGCGGTGAGCCGGTGTGCACGACGGCTGCGCGCTGCTGCTCGTTCAGCCCGTGGAGCAGCGCGGCCGGGTCGATGACGGGGCGGGGCGCGCCGTCGCGGTAGTACGAGCCCTGGTGGACCGGGCCGTCGAACGCACCGCCGAAGAGATCGGCCGGGATCTCCTCCCGTCCGTCCTCCTCGGGCGGGGGCGGGTGCTCCTCGCCGGGCAGGCCGCCGGAGGAGCCCTCGGGGTGACCGCCGGACGGGCCGCCGGAGGGGCCGGTCGCGGAGCCGGTCGCGGGACCGCCGGAGGGGGCGAGGTCCGCCAGGAAGCTGTCGTCAAAGAGGCTGCTCATCGCCCACCGAGTCTAGGCCGCCGCACCGACAGTCCACACCGCTTCCCGTTTCCTGCGGCTGCCGGGACCTTCGCTGTGACGCTGCGCGCCCGTACGGCCACCCAGCGGACCTGCTTTCACACCACCGCCGACAAGGTCACAGAATGGTTTCGGTCATATCGAGCATCAGCCTTCACAGGAGCACCACACCTTGGCTACGGTGCTCGATCAGGCGGCCCGCACCCCCCGCCGGCGACCGCGTCGGCACGGGCGGCCTCCGCCGAGTCCGGCCGTCCCTCGCGGGAATCCGGAGCCGGGGACCCACCTTCCTCGCCATCAGGGGGGAGGGGCCCAGTACCACCGGGGTGAATCGGCCCGTACGCGCCGCGCGGCGTCCCCTACGGGCCGTAGGGCAGCCTTCCGTTCCGCCCGAACCCGACAGCTAACCCGGTAGGCGGTCCACGGAAGGAGCGCGGCCTTGGCGTCGCACCGTAAACCGCGGGTCCGGACTCTCCACTCCCCCGCTTCCCGCCGTACCGCCGTCGGCATCGGCACGGCGGCCCTCGCCTCCGTCACCCTGCTGTCCCAGGGAGCCCATGCCGCACCCGGGGACCCGAGCGGACCGGGCGGGCCCAAGCAGTCGATCGGGGAAGTCCAGAAGAAGGTGGACGAGCTCTACCGGCAGGCCGGGAGCGCCACCCAGCAGTACAACGCGGCCAAGGAGCGCACGGAAGAGCAGCGAGCCGAGGTCGACGACCTCCTCGGCGCCGTCGCGAAGCGCACCGACAAGCTCAACGAGGCGCGGCGTACGCTCGGCGGCTTCGCCACCGCCCAGTACCGCAACGGCGGCATGAGCCCCACCGCCACCATGCTGCTCGCCTCGGACCCGCAGAGCTACTTCGACCAGAACCATGTGATGGACCGGATGACGAGTCGGCAGCAACTGGCCGTCGACAACTTCCGGGAGCAGCACCGCGAGACGTCCGCGAAGCGTGCGGAGGCGACCGAGGGCCTCGTGGCCCTGACCGACGCGCAGGAGAAGCTGCGGACCGGCAAGCGGACCGTGCAGGCGAAGCTGTCCGAGGCGCGCGAGCTGCTCTCCCGGCTCACCGCCGAGGAGCGCGAACGGCTGGCGGCGATCGAGCGCGAGAAGGCCGCCGAGGCCGAGCGCCAGGCGGAGGAGCTGGCGCGCAAGGAGGCGGCGCGGGAGCGCCGGGAGGAGGCGGCCCGCAAGGAGCGCGAGGAGCAGCAGGGGGACGGAGGCACGACCACCCCGGCCCCCGCCCCGGACGCCACCAAGGCCCAGCAGGTGATCGACTTCGCCCGCTCCCAGATCGGCAAACCGTACGTCTGGGGCGCCACCGGCCCGAATTCCTACGACTGTTCGGGGCTCACGGGGGCGGCCTGGAAGGCGGCGGGGGTGTCCCTGCCGCGCACCACCTACGACCAGGTGGAGACCGGAGCCCGGGTCGCCAAGGCCGACATGCAGCCGGGTGACCTGGTGTTCTTCTACGACGACATCAGCCATGTCGGCATCTACGTGGGCGGCGGCCAGATGATCCACGCCCCGAAGCCGGGCACGAACGTACGGGTCGAGTCGGTCGACCACATGCCGTTCCACGCCGCGACGCGCCCGGCCTGACGATGAGCGCGCCCTGACGACGTTCCCTGGCGGCGGGAGCACCCGCCCGCGAGGACGCACCGCACGGCGAGTGCACCGTTGATGACACCCGACGCCGATCCGTCCCGTGCGCGCACGGGACGGATCGGCGTCGGGCGCTGATTCACCTGCCAGTACGCTGGTGCTGTGTCGCACAAGGGCCACGGCCCTCCCTCGGACAGGCGGTGCAGTCATGGAGTACGCACGTTTGCGAGAGATCGCCGAAGAGCTTTCCCAGCATGTCCCGGACCCCTTCGTGGGCTACGAGATCACCGGCGACCAAATTGTCATGATGATGTCCCCCGGGCGTCCGCATGAACTCATCGCCTGGACTCTCCGCGAGCAACTCTCCGAGCAGCTCAAGGCGACCTCGCCGCGCCTGGTCGCCCACACGGGGGGCGAGGTCGAGGACCCGGCCATCGGCCGGCTGCGCCGCCCGGATCTCCTCGTCGTGCCCTACGAGGTTTTCGCCGAGCACACCATGGCCCCGTTCGACCCCCATGACATTTCGCTCGTCTCCGAGATCGTCTCTCCGTCAAACCACACGAACGACTACCTCGACAAAATGATCGAGTACCCGGCCATGGGCATCCCCCTCTACCTCCTGGTCGACCCGCGCAAAGGCACCATCGCGGTACTGTCCGACCCCGGGCACACCCCGGACGGGCCGCGCTACCGGACACGCAGCGACTACGTCTTCGGCGACACGGTGACCATCGGGGAGTGGACGCTCGACACCACGACCCTTCGCGAGTATCCGCCGAGCCGCTGACAGGCCGGCCGCGCGGTCGGGGACAGCGACCCCGGGCCGGTCTCTCCCTGCCTCCGGCGGCCGGTCTGGTGTTTGAGTCAGTGATGACGACGGGTGCTCGGGGCGTCAGATTGCGGCAGCGTGCTCCTGCGACATGTGCTCGTTGACGCCCTGAAGCAGTTCACGGAGCGTGGCTACAGAGACCCACGTGATCCGCTGTCCCACGTTCGCTGCCAGAGCGGCCGGTTCCGGAAAGAGGACGAGCGCGGCCTGCGCCTCGGCGGCGAGTGACGGCAGGAATTCGGAACAGTAGGGATGCTCGGATCCGATCGCTGCCCGCACCGACTCCCCGAAAGTGCCATATTCGCCACCCTCGACCCAATTTCCACTGAATCCGGCGAGCCGTGGAAAGGTGACCGCCACTTCCCAATCCGCCATGGGAAGTTCGCGGTACGAGGGCGGCAACTCCCTGGCGAGGGCGGAGCGTCCCGGCCAGCGTGCGCAGATAGTCCCCGCTGTCCATTCCCTCGGACGCTCTGCGCAACTTCTCCTGGAACTCGACCGGGGTACCGTCCAGCACGCCACCCACCAGTGAGTCGGCGACGAACTCGATCACGGCGGCGGCGGTGGAGACGGGGCACACCCAGCTCGCCGCGCTGGAGCCCGTAACGGTCCGAGCGAAGCGCTTCAGTTCCTCGTCCAGGGGAATCTTCCCTTGGGACTCCTGAACGCTGATGGCGAGGTCGAGGACCCTGGCCACCGGACCCCTGTTGAACGTGGCTCCCGTATACGACTGCACGTGGTTTCCCTCTGCTCGTGGGCGGCGCCACGTACATTCGCAACCTGGCAACAGCTTCCTGTCGGGCGGCCGCTTGCAGTACACGGCGGCCCGTTAGCGGCGAACTTGACCGTCCGTCTCGCCGAAACGCTCGATGAGACAGCGGCAGGCTCCATAACTCGCGTCAAAACCGGTGCATTCGGCCGCCGGCGCCGTGCGCGCGGTCGGCTCAGCCCGCGTCCCGGGCCGGTTCCTCTGTGCCTCGGGCGAGCCGGTCCGCGACGAGGGCGAGCCAGGCTCCGGGGGTGCATGGGGCCGGAGGATCGACCTCCATGCCCAGTTCGCCGGTGGCAAGCGCGTAGTCGGACTCCTCCAGTCCGAGCGCGCGGAGTTCGTGCAACTCGCCGACGAGCCGGGCGGTCAGCGCGGAATCTGTGCCTGCGAGGTAGTCCTCGACCGCCGCCTCGTGGTCCTCGAACTCGTCCGGCATGTCCTGCGAAAACCAGCCGCCCAGGAACTGGCCCAACTCGGGGAAGCGGGCGTGCCACTCCCAGTGGGTCGCCGGGGCTGCGGTCGGCGGCACCTCACCGGCTTCGACGCTGTGCTTCAAATGGTCAGCGAGCTGGAGCAGCCAGCCCTGGATCTCGGTGTCGGGCAATCCGACGTCCGGCACCGGGTAGAACTCTCCGAGCCGCTGCCGGAGCCTGCCGGGCGGGTTCCGCGAGTACTCGCGCAACTGCTGCTCGGCGACGGCGACCGCCCACGGGCGGGTGTGCCAGGTGTGCCGCAGATAGGAGTCCAGCGCGGCGCTGCGCTGTTCCGCCCCGTCGTCGGCGGACTGCCCGAGGTAGGCACGGATGACCTGATCCAGCTCGCCGTAGCGGTGATCGTGTTCGAGCGGCTTCATGGACACGGTGACGGAGCCTTACAGATAGACGGGGAACGTGGCGTGCACGGTGAAGCCGTTCGGGCTCTCCGGGACGCGGCGGAGGACCACCCGGGCGGCGCGGACATCCACCGGCTCGCGGCCCGCGAGCATCATCGCCTGGAGCAGCACCCGCCCGACAGGCTCGGTCCGCGAGGGCCAGGCGGCCTCGATGGCGAGCCGCTGCCGGGTGCCCTGCGCCAGCCAGCGGTGGATCACCTGCTCATTGCGGGTGACGACCTGCTGAGTCGCCCACTGAGCGGTCTCCCGGTCGGGGTAGGTGGCGGAGCGGGTCAGCACAGCTCTCCTTCGGGTCGGAGGGAGTGGCATTCCGACAGGTGGCGCGTGAGCACGCCCGACAGGTGCGTGAACCACTGCGTCCAGGTCATACCGGTCACGGACGCCATGGAAATCTTTTCATCGAAGGCTTCCGTCATGAGGCTCTCCGAGGGGTACCTGGCCAG
>DOWQ01000195.1 GCA_003519485.1 Streptomyces sp.
AGGCCGTGCCCGTACGGGCGGGCCGCCCCGAGGCGGGATTCCCGCCGTCCGGGGCCGGCCCGTGGCCCTACGCGGAGCCGGTGGTGTCGGCCAGGGCGACCGACAGTTCGGCCGCGACCTCCTGGAGGAGCGGCACGATCTTGTCCGTGGCGTCCTCCGTCACCCGCCCCGCGGGGCCCGAGATCGAGATGGCGGCGGCCGTGGGCGAGTCCGGTACGGACACGGCCAGGCAACGGACGCCGATTTCCTGCTCGTTGTCGTCCACGGCGTAGCCCGCGGCCCGCACCTCCTCGAGGGCGGTGAGGAAGTCGTCCGGGGTGGTGATGGTCTTGTCCGTCGCGGCGGGCATTCCGGTACGGGCCAGCAGCGCCCGTACCTCCGCGGCCGGCGCGTGCGACAGCAGCGCCTTGCCGACGCCGGTGGAGTGCGGCAGCACCCGGCGGCCCACCTCGGTGAACATCCGCATCGAGTGGCGCGAGGGGATTTGCGCGACGTACACGACCTCGTCGCCGTCGAGCAGGGCCATGTTCGCGGTCTCGCCGGTCTCCTCCACGAGCCGCGCGAGATACGGCCGGGCCCAGGTGCCGAGCAGCCGCGAGGCGCTCTCGCCGAGCCGGATGAGCCGCGGGCCGAGCGCGTAGCGGCGGTTCGGCTGCTGGCGGACGTAGCCGCAGGCCACGAGCGTCCGCATCAGCCGGTGGATGGTGGGCAGCGGCAGCCCGCTGCTGTGGGCCAGCTCGCTCAGCCCGACCTCGCCGCCGGCGTCCGCCATCCGTTCCAGCATGTCGAACGCTCGCTCGAGGGACTGCACGCCGCCGGAACCGTTGGCGGGCTTGGCGGCTGCGGTGGTCCTGTCACTGGACGGCGGCACGTCGCATCCTTTCCGGGGCAAGTGGTAAGCACCCTACCGGGCCACGGTCGCCGGCAGGGCCCGTCGGGACCCGCATAGTCGCCGGTCACGGCCTGTTTTGTCCGTATGGGACCGGTGTTGGGGTCCCTCGGTTCGTCGGTAGCTCTATTTCGCACTGTGGTAACTTCCTTCCATCTCGTGGAAACGTCCAATCGCTGGGGCCTTGACGATGGGCATCACGGAGTGAAGACTCTGCATTCAACAATTCGTTGAATTCGCTGTTGGGAACCGTACGAGGAGGAGTCCGCGTGTCGGAAGTGGAACTGGTGCTGCGCTCGACGCGCGTGGTCACACCGGACGGCGCGCGGCCCGCGTCCGTCGTCGTGAGCGGCGGCCGCATCGAGGCCGTCCTGCCGTACGACACCGAGCCGCCCGCCGGCGCAGCACTGGAGGACTTCGGTGACCAGGTGCTGCTGCCCGGCCTCGTGGACACCCACGTCCACGTCAACGACCCCGGCCGCAGCGAGTGGGAGGGCTTCTCCTCCGCCACCCGGGCCGCCGCGGCCGGCGGCATCACCACCCTCGTGGACATGCCGCTCAACAGCATCCCGCCGACCACCACGGTCGGGAACCTGGACGTCAAGCGGTCCGCCGCACGCGGCCGGATCCACATCGACGTCGGCTTCTGGGGCGGCGCGGTCCCCGGCAACACCGCCGAGCTGCGCCCCCTGCGCGACGCGGGCGTCTTCGGCTTCAAGTGCTTCCTGCTGCACTCCGGCGTGGACGAGTTCCCCGCCCTGGAGCCCGCCGAGCTGGAGCGGGACATGGCCGCGACAGCCGCCTTCGGCGGACTGCTGATCGTGCACGCCGAGGACCCGCACCTCATAGACGGCGCCCCGCGCCGGGCCGGCCCGCGCTACAGCGACTTCCTCGCCTCCCGGCCGCGCGACGCCGAGAACACCGCGATCGCCGGGCTGATCACCCTCGCCCGGCGCACCGGCTGCCGGGTCCACATCCTGCACCTGTCGTCCTCCGACGCGCTGCCGCTGATCGCGGAGGCCAAGCGCGACGGCGTCGCCATCACCGTCGAGACCTGCCCGCACTTCCTGACGCTCACCGCGGAGGAGGTCCCGGACGGCGCCACCGAGTTCAAGTGCTGCCCGCCGATCCGCGAGGCCGCCAACCAGGACGCCCTGTGGCAGGGGCTGCTCGACGGCACCATCGACTGCGTCGTCTCCGACCACTCGCCCTGCACGCCCGACCTCAAGCGCTTCGACACCGGCGACTTCGCCGAGGCCTGGGGCGGCATCTCCTCGCTCCAGCTCGGGCTGCCCGCCGTCTGGACCGAGGCCCGCAAGCGCGGGGCCACGGTCGAGGACGTCGTCCGCTGGATGTCCACCGCCCCGGCCGCGCTCGCCGGGCTCACCGCCAAGGGCGCCATCGAGGCGGGCCGCGACGCCGACTTCGCGGTCCTCGCGCCCGACGAGACCTTCACCGTCGACCCGGCGGAGCTGTACCACCGCAACCAGGTCACCGCCTACGCCGGCCGCACCCTGCACGGCGTCGTACGGTCCAGCTGGCTGCGCGGGCGGCAGATCTCCGGGGACGGCGCGTCGACCACAGAGCCCACCGGCCGGCTGCTGGCAGCACAGGCCGCGACATGGGGCACTCACCCATAGAGAGAGGCGCAGCATGACCGCGGAGATCCGTCACTTCACCGGCGATGCCGACCCGTACGGGGGCGGCGATCCCTTCGCCGACTACCGGACCGCCGACTTCCCCTTCACTCACCTCGCCGACCTCGCCGACCGGCGGCTCGGCGCGGGCGTCATCGCCGCCAACGACGAGTTCTTCGCCCAGCGCGAGAACCTGCTCGTCCCCGGCCCGGCCCGCTTCGACCCCGAGCACTTCGGGCACAAGGGCAAGGTCATGGACGGCTGGGAGACCCGCCGCCGCCGCGGCGCCGGAGCCGACACCCCGCATCCGACCGACGAGGACCACGACTGGGCGCTGGTGCGGCTCGGCACCCCCGGCGTCATCCGCGGCATCGTCATCGACACCGCCCACTTCCGCGGCAACTACCCGCAGGCCGTGAGCGTCGAGGGCACCGCGGCCGACCCGGCCGCCGCGCCGGAGGAGCTGCTCGCCGGCAGCGTCGAGTGGACCGAGCTGGTGCCCCGTACGGCCGTCGGCGGCCACGCGGCCAACGGCTTCGCGGTCGAGGCCGAGCAGTCCTTCACCCATCTGCGCCTCAAGCAGCACCCCGACGGCGGCATCGCCCGCCTCCGGGTCCACGGCGAGGTCGCGCCCGACCCGGCCTGGCTGACCGCGCTCGGCACCTTCGACGTGGTGGCGCAGGAGAACGGCGGCCGGGTCGAGGACGCCTCCGACCGCTTCTACTCCCCCCCGGCCAACACCATCCAGCCGGGCCGCTCCCGGAAGATGGACGACGGCTGGGAGACCCGCCGGCGCCGCGACAAAGGCCACGACTGGGTCCGGTACGCGCTCACCGAGCAGTCCGAGATCCGCGCCGTCGAGATCGACACCGGCTACCTCAAGGGCAACTCCGGCGGCTGGGCGGCGCTGTACGCGCTGGACGCCTCCGGCGGCGCCGACCCGGCCGACCACGAGGCCGGCGCCTGGACCGAACTCCTGCCCAGGACCCGCCTCCAGCCCGACACCGTCCACCGCTTCGTCCTCGACGCCGCACCGGCCGCCACCCACGTCCGTATCGACATCTTCCCCGACGGCGGCATCGCCCGGCTGCGCCTGCACGGCTCCCTGACGACCACGGGCACCGAGCGGCTGGCGGCCCGT
Source organism: Streptomyces sp. (assembly GCA_003519485.1). Classification (GTDB taxonomy): domain Bacteria; phylum Actinomycetota; class Actinomycetes; order Streptomycetales; family Streptomycetaceae; genus Streptomyces. Next base: position 3,668 of record DOWQ01000195.1, read on the forward strand.
CACCGGGAGCTGGGCGGCTGACGGCGACACCTCCGCCCCGGTCGGCATGACGGGCGGGCCCACGGCCCCGGATTCTCCGGGTCCTGCCCTGCCGCGCCGTCTGCCCTGCCGTTTGCGCCCTGCCGTGGTCCGGCCCGGCGTGCCTCCGCGCGCCGGGCCGGACCGCTCGTACGGCGCCCGGACCGCGGCGGTCCGGGCCCCGTACGGGGGCTCC
>DOWQ01000197.1 GCA_003519485.1 Streptomyces sp.
GGGCCGTGCGGGTCCGCAGTTCCCGCACGGCCTGCGCGCTCGCGCTCCGTGCGTCTCTTGGGCTCCGTGCTCCCGTGCGGCAATCCCGGGTCCGCGTTCCGCACGGACCACGAGTCCCGCCCGCGGCCCGCCGCATCAGCGGCGGGCCGTCACCGTGCCCTGCACCGCGAACAGTTGTTCCTCCACGTGGTCCAGGGCCAGCCGCAGGGCGCCCGTCGCCACGGCGGCCTCGCCCAGCACCGACAACTCCACCCGGGGCGGCCGCAGGCAGTACCGGGCCAGCTCGCCGCGGAGCGGCTCCAGCACCCCGTCCAGGCCGGCCGCCCAGCCCCCGACCACGACCAGCTCCGGGTCGAACGCCAGCACCAGCGCCGCCACGTCGTGCACCAGCCGCTGGATGAACCGCTCAACGGCCTGCCCGGCCCGCTCGTCGCCGCCCCGCGCCCGCTCGAAGACCTGGGCGACCGCTGTCTCGTCCAGCGGGTGCAGCGGCTCGCCGGTCGTCGACAGCACCTCCTCCGGGGTGGCCTCGCGGCCGAGCAGGTGCAGCGCGCCGATCTCCCCGGCCGCGCCGCCGAAGCCCCGGTGCAGCCGGCCCCCGATCAACGAACCCGCACCCGGGCTCAAGCCGGCCAGCACCATGACCAGGTCGTCACAGCCGGCGCCGGCGCCCTTCCAGTGCTCGGCCACCGCCGCCGCGTTCGCGTCGTTCTCCACCAGCACGGGGCAGGGGAACGACCGTCGAAGCCGTTCGCCCAGCGGCAGCCCGGTCCAGCCCGGCAGCGCCGTGCACAGCCGTACGGTCCCGTCCGCCTCCACGATGCCCGGCGAGCCCACGCCCACCGCCCGCAAAGAGCCGCGGGCCACCCCCGCGCGCCGCAGCAGTTCGGACACCGCGGCCCGGGTGCGGTCCAGCCGCTCCTCCACGGCCGCCGACTCCGGCACGTCACGCGCGCCCGACCCCAGCACTCTGCCCCGCAGGTCGGAGAGCAGGGCGGTGACCCGGTGCGGGCCGATCTCCAGCCCCAGCAGATGCCCCGCCTCGGCCCGGAACCGGAACCGGCGGGCGGGCCGGCCCTGACGGCGGGCCTCGCCCTCCTCGGCGGCGGCCTCGGCCGCGAGACCGGCCGCGATCAGGCCCTCGACGACCCCCTCGACGGTGGGCCGCGACAGCCCCGTGACGCGGACGAGGTCGGTCAGCGTCGGGGCGGGAGCGGCATCCGGACCACCGGTGCCGCTCGCAGCGCCGGTCCCGGCCGCACGGGCCCCACCGGCTTCGCCGAGGCCGTCGCGGAGCGCCTGGAGCACCACCGCGGAATTGATCCGTCGCAGCAGGGACGGGTCCCCGCCGGTGAGCCGCCCCAACGCGACCTCCTCACTGTCCGTGTGGCCCGGATGATAGCCGGAACGCGGCGGAACCGGCTGCCCGAGCGGTGCGGGACGCCGGCCGGGACCGCCTGACCGGCCCCGGCCCACTTCGACCGCCGGAGGTGACCTGGCTCGACCTGACACGGCCCGTCGGGCGCAGGCTGTCGCGGGAGGTTGCTCCTGCCCTGACCCGGGCTCCGCCACCGCCACTACGCACCGCTCCGGGCCCACGGCCACCGCACCGCTCCGGGCACCGCCACCACCGCAGCGCCACCGCCCGTCCCGGTCGCGTTCGGCGTCACCGTGATTGCCGCTGCGCCAGGGCCGCTTGATGCCCCGTCGAATGTCCGAGCCCCGTAGTTCACTGGCTGTATGACCACCGCACAGCAGCTCGAGACCGTGGACCGGCTGCGTACCCGCCCCTTCCCGGCGGAGCGCGGCTGGTCGGCCGACGGTGCGTACGGCGGACCAGGATTCCACCTGGCCGACCTGCTCGTCAGTGAGAAATTCTGGGAGGACGACGGCTCTCGGCGGGCCGAGGCGGAGGAGCAGTTCGACGCCGAACTCGTGGCGCTGGTCACCCTGCTGGGCCGCCGCTGGGGCGAACCCGAGGAGCTGGATCTCGGCGAGCACCTGCTGCGGTCCGTCGAGGGCGAGCCGGTCCCCGAGCCGCTGAGCCTTGTCTGCGGCCATGTCGGCACGCTGTACGCCTGGCGGGTCGGCGGACGCCGGCTGGCGGTCGGCCTCGGCCGGCAGGGCACGGAGTCACCGATCCAGCTGTTGGTGCTCGTGGCGGCGGGGGATCCGGCGTGACAGGGATCCGGAATGACAGGGCACCCTTGCCGCCCGTCGCGTTGTCCGGCGGTTCCGGCAGGTCATCGCCGGGAGGGAGCACATATGAGCCCGACGGAATACGGACAATTGAAAGATGCCGCGCGAGATCTGTGGGTCGGGCATGATGATCTCCGCGGGCAGCCCCCAGTCCNNGCGGATGGTGCCGAGGAGTGGACGTGAGCGATCAGGAGTGGCCCGATGTGCCGGATGTTCTCGGCCAGGGCATCGCACACAACGCCCGGGTCTGGAACTACTGGCTCGGCGGCAAGGACAACTACGCCGTGGACCGCCAAGTGGGCGAGCACGTCACGAGGATGTATCCCGCCATCGGCGAGGTGGCCCGCGCCGACCGGCAGTTCCTGAGCCGCGCGGTGACGTATCTGGCTGGGGAAGCCGGTATCCGGCAGTTCCTGGACATCGGCACCGGTCTCCCCACCGCCGAGAACACCCACGAGGTGGCCCAGCGAGCGGCTCCCGACGTGCGGGTGGTCTACGTCGACAACGACCCCGTCGTACTCACCCATGCGCGGGCCCTGCTCGCCGACGCCGGAAACGGCGGCACCGCCTTCGTCGACGCGGACGCCCGCGATCCGTTGGCGATCCTGCGGGCCGCCGCGGAGACGCTCGACTTCACCAGGCCCGTCGCGGTCATGATGCTGGGCATCCTGAACTTCGTACTCGACACCGACGAGGCACAGTCGGTCGTGGACCACCTGCTGGACGCCGTACCCGCCGGCAGCCACCTCGTGGCCACCCATCCGACCCTGGAACTGGGCGGCGAGGCGAACGCCGACGCCATGCGCTTCTGGAACGAGAACGCCACACCGCCCATCGTCGCCCGCAGCCGGGAGGAGTTCGCACGGTTCTTCGGCCGGTTGGAAATGGTGGAGCCGGGGCTCGTGTCCTGCGCCCATTGGCGGAGCGGGGCGGTGAACGGCAGCGCGCCCGAGACAGTAGCTCAGTTCGGCGCGGTCGCCCGTAAGCCGTGAACGACGCCGCCGGTCACGGGTACGCGCGGCGCGCCATTTCCGCCACCTGTGGCGCGTGTTCGGCGATCCTGCCGTCGCGCGGCCAGGCCAGATACAGCTGGAAACGTGTCGCGGCGTCCTCCAGCGGTACGTAGACGATGCCCGGCACGGGCGCCGGGGACGGGTAGGCCAGCAGCACCGCTCCCGCGGCGCATGCCAGGGCCGTCGCCTCTGCCTCGTCGGCCGCGCAGCGGAGCTTCGGGTGGAATCCGCCGCGCGCGAAGGCGGCGAGGAAATGCCGGCGCAGCCCGATGTGCCGCGCCTCGGTGACCACACAGGCCTCGGGGGCGAGGTCGGCGATGGTCACGGACCGGCGGCCGGCCAACCGGTGGTGCGCGGAGACCCCGGCGAGCAGCCGCTCGTCAGTGATCACGGCGGTGCCGAGGAAGCCGGGCGGTGACGCACCCGGGCACGGGCAGCGCCGGAGGACGGCCAGTTCGAGGCGGCCGGTGCGGATCATGCCGACGAGCACCGAGTTCGAGTCGTCCGTCAGCAGCGCGATCGGCGCGTGCAGCAGCGAGTTGACGGCCCCGGCGATGACGGGGAGTACGGGATTCGGTACGGCCCCGATGCCGAACGTCTCCGCAATCTGTGCGCCCCCGGTGTTCCCGGCGGCCGCGAGGAGCTGGTCGACCAGCGGGAGCAGGCTGTCGGCGCCGGACAGCATCAGCCGGCCGGCAGCGGTCGGCGTGGCGCCGTGCGGGTGGCGCCGGAAGGCGACCTGGCCGGTGGCGCGTTCGATGCGCTGCAGTCCGCGGCTGATGGTGCCCTGGCTCATGCCGAGGGCGCGCGCGGCGCCCGACAGGCTGCCGGTGTCGGCGATGGCTCGCAGGATGCGCAGGTCACGGATTTCCAGGCTCATTGCGCCGGGGGCCCTCAGCGAGGGGTGCCGGCGCGTGCGGGCGTGCGTACCGGCAGGGCCGTGGGGAGCGCGGCCGGCAGCGTTGTCGCGCCCGGCGGCGCG
>DOWQ01000411.1 GCA_003519485.1 Streptomyces sp.
CGCGGCGGCTGAGGGCCGCCGGCCGGCCGGCCGGCAGGTGATGGCTGCCGGATGACGGCTGCCGGGCGTGATCCGTGTCGTGCTCCGGTCGGCTCCGGGCCTCCCCCGGGTCCCGCACATGGCCGAACACGTCCGCACACGGTTTCCCGGGTGCCGTCCGAGGCCGCCCGTGCCCGTCCATGCGCGTATGCCGCCGCCGCTCGGATGACCCCATGTCAAAGTCCCCGCCCCAGCGGGTGAATGCGCGGGGGCGGCGGAGCGTACGGGAGGGGGCGGCGTGACGTTTCTCATTGTCGATTCGCACATGCCGGGACAAAAAGCCAACAGCCTCCGGCATATGACAGCGGTGGGTGGCTTTTCGCCATTCCGCTGCGGCGGGACCGGGCGCTAAGGTCGCCTCAGAGTCGTCCACAACAGCATCGCGACCGGCCGCTCCGGGGCTCCCAGGGGCTCGGCGGCAACCGGTCCGCGGTCGTCGCGCCCTCGGGGGGAGGGAAGGAAAAGAGCAATGCCCGTACCCATGCCGCGGCAGGGGGAGACCCTGGCCGCGGAAGGTGCTCCGGCTGACCTCTCGCCGCGCTCCACGGCGGAGCGCCCGGCCGCCTCCGATCCCGTACCCGCCCCCGCATCGCGGCCCGCGGCGGGGACCGGCAACACCGCACCCCTGACGCTGCTGGTGATCGAGGACGACCCGCGGGTCGCCTTCTCGGTCCCGGACCAGCTCGACGCCGGCGGCCGCCGGGTCCGCGTCCGTACCGCCCGCAATCTCACCGAGGCCGAGCGGCTGCTCACCGACGACGTGGACTGCATCCTGCTCGACCTGGCCCTGTCCGTGCCCGGCCGGGAGGCGGGCGAGGAGCTGGACACGCTGCGGAAGGTGCTGCGGCTCGCGCCCGGCCACGCCGTGCTCGTGCTCACGGCCGAGGCGGACGCCGGGCGGGGCGCCGAGGCCGTACGGGTCGGCGCGCAGGACTACCTCTTCCGTGACGAGCTGGACGGCCGCTCGCTCGGCCGCGCCATCCGCTACGCCGTCGAACGCAAGCGCGCCGACGCCGCGCAGCGCCAGCTCACCGAGTCGCGGTTGCGCGGCCAGGAGAACTCCCGGCTGGAGCGCGGGCTGCTGCCCAAGCCGCTGCTGCAGGGCTCGGACCTGCGGTTCGCGGCCCGCTACCGCCCCGGCCGCAGCCGCGCGCTGCTCGGCGGCGACTTCTACGACACGGTGCGCACGCCCGACGGCACCGTGCACGCGATGATCGGCGACGTCTGCGGGCACGGCCCGGACGAGGCGGCGCTCGGCGTGCTGCTCCGGATCGCCTGGCGCTCGCTGACCTTCGCCGGGCTGTGCGGCGACGAACTGCTCGGCACCCTGCAGAAGGTCCTGGAGAACGAGCGGGCGAGCGACGAGATCTTCGCGACGCTCTGCACCGTCGACATCGCGCCGGACGGCCGCCGCGCCGGCCTGTGCCTCGCCGGCCATCCGGCGCCGTTGATGGCCTGGGAGGGACGGCGTCCGAAGCTGCTGCCGTACGAGGACGGCGGCCCGGCCCTCGGGCTGCTGCCGCGTGCCAGGTGGCCGCGCCGGCAGGTGGAGCTCGGCGGCGCCTGGAGCCTGATGATGTACACCGACGGGCTGATCGAGGGCCGGGTCGGCGGCGGCAAGCAGCGGTTGGGGCAGGACGGCATGGTCGAGCTGGTCGGCCGCCGGCGGGACGAGGGCCTGCGCGGCGAGGAGTTGCTGGACGCGGCGATGGCCGAGGTGCGGGAACTCAACGGCGGCGAGCTGACGGACGACGTCGCGGTGGTCCTGCTGGACCGCGGCGGACGCTGAGGCTCCGCGGGGCCGGTGCGGCTCCGGGGCGAGGCTGTTGCGGGGCGGCTCTGCGGTGCGGCTCTGGGTGGAGCGCTCGCGGGTGACGGCCGTCCGGTGGCGGCGGCGGGCCGACGGCGGACGGCCGCGCGTCAACTGCGGGCGAGCGCCCGTTCGGCCGGGAACGCCGACGCCCCTCGCCGGACCGACAGCGGCTCAGCGATGCCCTCCGACAGCCGGTTCAGCGCCCGCCGTTGTACGGGCCGTACGGTCCGTCGGAGTTGCTGCCGCCGCGCCGGCCACCGCGGCCGCCGCCGGAGATCTGCTTGACCGCCGGGCGTACGTCCACGACGTACACGATGGTGGCGATCAGCCCGATGATCGGCAGGAACGACATGATGTCGAAGATGAAGCTGACGACGGTCGCCAGGCCGAGAATGATCAGCCAGAACGGCTTCGTCTGCTTGCCGGCGGCGCGGTAGGCGTCCTCCTGCCGGATCGCGGAGTCGATGAAGGCGAACAGCGAGAAGACGAAGAGTGCCAGGGAGAGCCACCCCAGCAGCTGGTTGAAGCCCTGAACCAACACGCCGTTCACCACCTGGTCGTCCGTTTCGATTCTGATTCGGTCATCGGTTCGCCACCGCTGCGCAGCCGCCACCGTACCGGTACAACGGGCCGGGCATGTGCTCTGTGCCCGGCCCGCTGACCGGCCTTGCCGTCACTCCCCGGACTTCGGCGCCGTCTTCCCTCCGGGGGCCTTGCGGGCGGCGGGGGTCTTCTTCGCCGCGCCGGGCTTGGTGGTCGCCGCCTTCACGGACGCCACGGAGGGCTTCGGCGCGGGCTTGGCCTCGGCCTTCTGCTCGGCCTTGTCGCCCGGCGCGGACTTGGCCGCGGTCTTCGTCCCGGCCGTCTTCGTCCCCGCCTGGGGCTCGGTGCCGGGCTCGACCGCTACGGCGATCTCCTGCACCTGGTCGGCGGCCTCGCCCCGCCAGGTCTGCACGGCGCCACGGCCGCGCTCGGCCAGCTCGTCGTACGTCTCACGGGCCTTGACCGCGTACTCCGCGGCCCGGCCGACGCCCTGGAGGGCCAAGCCCTGAGCCGTCTCGCGCAGCTTCTTGATGTCGGTGTCCAGGGTGCCGAGCACCTCGGTCACCTTGGTCTGCACGGTGGCCTGCGCCTCCTTGGCCTGCCGGCTCACCCGGTCCTGCACGGCCTTCGGGTCGGTCGACCGTACGGCCTCGAACCGCTCCGGGGCCTCGGCGCGCAGCTTCTCGATCAGCGCCGGCACCTCCCGGAGCTTCTCGGCCGCGAGGTCGGCGGTGCCGACAGCGGCGTAGAGGGGGGTGGAGTCGGTGAGCGTCTTGCGCAGTTCGTCGGTGTTTGCCATGGCGGGATCCTCCCGGATCGGTCGGTCAGCTGGATGGCTCGGCTTCGCCGCTGCTGTTGTCCGGCCGCGGCCCGGACGGCGGCGCGGCGGGCGCACTCGGAGACGGCTCTGCCTTCGGGGTATCGGCGGGTTCGGCGTCCGTCACGAGCCCGTTCTCCTTGCGGAACGACTCGTAGATCTGGAGCAGCACCTGCTTCTGACGCTCGTTGATCGTCGGATCCGTCAGAATCGCGCTCTGGACCTCGAGCTCGTCCCGATCCCGCTCGTCGAGGATGCCGGCCTGGACGTACAGCGTCTCGGCGGAGATCCGCAGCGCCTTCGCGAGCTGCTGCAGGATGTCCGCGCTCGGCTTCCGCAGGCCGCGCTCGATCTGGCTGAGATACGGATTCGACACCCCGGCGGCATCGGCGAGCTGCCGGAGCGACAGCTGCGCACTGCGCCGCTGCTCCCGCAGGAATTCGCCGAGGTTGCCGACCTTGAGTGAAGCCATACCTCGATGCTGCACCATCAGTGCTAACTATTGCAAGCGTGTGCTTGCAATAGTGGCGTGTCACACACGGTACCCGAGTTGTGACTCCTTACGCCAAGTGTCGCGTGGGCGAGGCAACTGCCGACCTGCCCGGGGATCGCGGACCGAATCTGTCCGCGAGCGGTGCCAGGGTGGCTCCATGGACGCAAACGAACTCGACTGGAAGATCAAAGCCGCCACGAACGGAGCGACCCGATGAGCCGCCACATCCAGATCACCTTCGACGCCCACGACCCGCGGGCGCTGTCGTCCTTCTGGCGCGACGCGCTGGGTTACGTCCACCCCGGCCCGCCCGGCGTCGAGCCGGGCGAGGGCGTCGACCCGCTGGCCGCGTGGGACGACTTCCTCGCGCGGATCGGCGTACCGGAGGAGCAGCGCAACACGAATTCGGCCGTCGAGGATCCGGACGGGCACGGCCCGCGGCTGTTCTTCCAGCAGGTTCCGGAGGACAAGGTCGCCAAGAACCGCGTCCACCTCGACGTCCGTGCGGCTCCCGGGTTGCAGGGGAAGGAGCGGATGGCGGCGCTCGAGGCCGAGTGCGACCGGCTCGTCGCGCTGGGAGCGACGCGGGTACGCCGCCACGAGCCCGCTCCCCCGATGAGCGCCGGCTTCATCGTGATGACCGACCCCGAAGGCAACGAGTTCTGCCTGGACTGACGCAGCTCGGTCGACTGACGCCGCGCAGCCCGCAGCCCGCAGCCGCAGTCGCAGTCGCGGAAGCCGTGGCCGGTCCCGTCGCCCGGGCAGCCGGCGGTGACGAGGCGCTCCAGAGCGTGGGCCGGCCTGCGGCCTGTCCACGGACTTCGCGCGACGAAGACCAACTCCTTGCCCGGCCGGTCAGGCGCGTCGCGCACGTCCTCCACCACGTACCCCTGCGCGGTCAGCTCCGTCTCGACCTCCTGCCGCTCACGGAAACGCAACGTCGAGTCCGACGTCAGCACCCGTCCGTCCGCAGCGAACACATAGGTTCCGCGGAACGTCACCAGCGGACCGCTCACCTCGACCAGCTCGACCCAGCTCTCGACCGCGCCGACGCCCGGGATCTCCGTCAGGCTGTACGAAGCCTCACGGTTCCACTCCTCCCAGGCGCGCCCGACCGGGTCCCGGGTCTCGAACACCAGACGCCCGCCGGGCCGCAGCGCTCCGTAGGCGCCTCGCAGGGTCTCCCGCCACACCCGCGGGTCAACAATGGCTTGGGCGGCATTCGCCGTCATGGTCGCCAGGTCCGTCCGCAGCGGCGGGAGCGCCGTCGCATCACCGCGGATCCAGCGCACCCGCTCGCTGCCCGGCTTGCCTCGGGGCCACGTCGATGGACGCCCGGGCGGGGTCGACGCCGACGGCCTCGATCCCGCGGTCGGCCAGCAGGAGTGCGAACACGCCCGTCCCGCAGCCGATGTCCAGCGCCCGGCGCGCCCCGAACTCTCCCGCCAACCGGACGTACGCGTCGAGATCACTGCGATAGGGGTCGAGTTCGTCATAGATCGCGGCGAGCCGTGGATGCCCGAAGCACTCGTCAGCCATACGGCCGAACGTAGGCGGAGCCGAACCTGAGCGGATACCCGATTGCGGCGTCGCTCGCCGGCAGCCCGGAGCCTCGGCCGACCGCAGGACGCCGATCGGGTTCCGGGTCGCCCGAAGCTCTCCCGGAAGCCCTGCCGCCACGACGGATGGCGCAGTTCCTGCCGAGGTCCCGCTGGGCCTTGCCGTTGGTACGTCTCTGCAGCGGCGCGGGAGACGTACGTCACACTCGGTGCCGTCACAGATTGCCGCGCTGTTCCGTCATGGAGGTGTAATCACCAGCAACGGCAAGGAGTGCACCATGGACGCTCGTCTGAACCTCCTCGGCAACCCGGTCGCAGCCAAGTCCCTGCAGCATTTCGTCTCGGTGGGCAAGGTGATCTCGGAATCGACGCTGCCGGCCGGGACACAGCACCTGCTGATGCTCCGCGCCAGCCAGATCAATGGCTGCGGCTTCTGCACCGACATGCACACCAAGGACGCCGAGCACGCCGGGGAGACCTCGGTGCGCCTCAACCTGGTCGCGGCCTGGCGGGAGGCCACGCTGTTCAGCGACGCCGAGCGCGCTGCCCTGGAACTGACGGAGCAGGGCACCCGCATCGCCGACGCCGCCGGTGGTGTCACGGACGGGGCCTGGGCGAATGCCGCCAAGCACTACGACGAGGACCAGCTCGCCGCCTTGGTGACCCTCATCGCGCTCATCAACGCGTTCAACCGGTTGAACGTCATCCTCCAGCAGCCCGCCGGCGACTACCAGCCCGGCCAGTTCGGATAGTCCGTACAACCTGACCGGTGAAGATGCCCAGCAGCACGGTTCACGGTCGCGAGCTGACCGGTCCGCAACGTGGCCGGAAAGCTACAACAACTTGTCGCGCACCAAGTGACAGGTGCCGGAGACGCAGGCCCGCGGTCTGGCCACAGCGCTCGCAGAAGCGCCGTTCCGGGCGGACGGCGCTCTGGTGGCCATGCTCCGTCAGGTGCGTGCGCACATTCCCCTGGTGCTTGTCACCAATGCGACCGTGGAACTGGAGGACGACCTCGCGTCACTGGGTCTGGCCGATCTGGCCGACCATGTCGTCAGCAGTGCCCGGGTGGGAGTGGCCAAGCCGGACCCGAGGATCTACGAGATCGCAGCCGAGCGGGCCGGTGCCGCCGGCAACCGGTGCCTCTTCGTGGACGACGGACGCGAGAACGTCGAAGCCGCCGTCGCGCTCGGGATGACCGGTGTGCACTATCGCGAATTGGCCGACGTGCGCGACGTGCTGAGTCACCTGCTGGACACCTGAGGTCATGTCGGCGGGGCGATGACGGCTGTCAGAGCCATCGCCTAGTTTGCCGGCATGGACTCCGCATCGTTTCTCTTCCACCTGCGTCGTGAGTTCGACGCGTTCCGGGCCTGTCTCGACGGTGACCTGTCCGTACCGGTCGAACACTGCGGAGACTGGACGCTGCGTGAGCTGGCCGAGCACTTGGGCGGGACCAATCTGTGGGCGGCGGCAGCCGTCACCGAGAAGCGCGGTGACTACCGGGCCGAGGCGGCACCGCGGGAGCAAGCCGCGCTGGTGCGGTGGTTCGTGGAGACGTGCGTGACGTTGCTGGAGGTTCTGGACGCCGACCCGTCCGCGGCGGCCTGGACGTTCTACCCGCCGCACACGGTCGGGTTCTGGCAGCGGCGCCGCTGCCTGGAGACCCTCGTGCACCGGTGGGACGCCGAGCACGCACTCGGAGCGGCCGGTCCGATCGATGCCGAGCCGGCCGGCGAAGGAGTGGCCGAGGTCTTCGACACCATGGCGCCGCGCCAGGTGGTGCGGGGCCGCGCCTGTCCGCCCGCGTACGCCGTCCGCCTTCACGCCGCGGACACCGGCGCCTCATGGACCTACGGACCGGGAGAACCGGTCGCCGCACTCACCGCAACCGCGGAGAGACTCCTGCTGATGCTGTGGGGCCGGATGCCGAGCAGTGATGAGTCATTCGTCTGGGAGGGCGATCGGACGGCCGGCCGGCGTCTCTTGGGCGCCGCCTTGGTGCCCTGAGCGTCACGGACGTCAGTGGCGGCCGGCTGCGGCCTTCAGTGCATCCGTGATCTCCGACAGGTGGCTGATCGTGAAGTCCGCCCCCGCGCCGGTGAGCTGTTCGTACTTCTCCTCGTCGCGGGCGTAGGCGCAGACGGTCACGCCCGCCGCCCTCGCCGCCTTGATGTCCGACTCGGAGTCGCCGATGAGCAGGCTGTTCGCCGGCACCGCGCCGTGGCGCTCCATGGCCCGCAGCAGACAGTGGGGTTCCGGCTTCATCTGCTCGTGGTCGTCGCTCCGGCCGATGACGACCGGCCCGGCGGCGTACGCGCCGCGGGTGCCGGGGCGCGTGCCGTAGTAGTGCAGCAGGCCGAGGCGGTCGAGGTAACCGCGGATCGCGGCCGCCGAGTTGTTGGAGGTGATGGCGAGTCGCAGGCCGAGCTCGTGGATGAGTTCGACCGCCTCCGCCGCGCCCGGCGTGGGCCTGGCCGTCCTCGCCGCCTTCCGCTCCTGGTCGTCCAGGCAGACGTGGAGCGCGTCCCCCAGGCCGGGGTGGCCCGGGCCGCGGGCGGCGCCGAGCCGGTCCAGGACCTTCCGGAACAGCTCGTGCGGGTCGTGCGGGTCCTCCAGCGGCGGCAGCTCCGCTCCGTACCGCAGGACGACGCTCTTCAGGGCGCGGGTGGCGCGCACGGTCCGGCGCTTCCTGCGTACCGCCCAGGGCGGGGCCGAGAAGAGGTCGCACAGCGGCCCGTCGAAGTCGAAGAGGACGCACCAGTCGTCCCTGATGACATCGGCGAACAGGCCGGCGAGCGGTTCGCGGGAGGAGGAGCGCCGACGGGCGGTGAGCCCGGCTCCGGAAGCGGGTGTGTTCACAGCCGGTCGCCAAAGGTTTCCACCCGGGCCAGATCGTGCCACCAGTTGTCGAACCATTGCTGCGCCTCGTCGACGTAGATGGAACCGCGGGAGTTCGGCCGCCGGTCGTCCTTCACCTCCCGGAAGAGGGTGGCGCCCACGCCGAGCGCGTCCCAGATGTCGACGGTCTCGCCGTCGAGCATCCCCACCGAGCGGCGCACCGGCTGGTACATGCCGTGCAGGGCCTCGCGCCCGTTGAGCAGGTAGAGCTTGGTGGTGGGCGTGCACGGGATGGACCGGATCTCCACCGACACCTCCGGGACGAGGCCGACGACCTGGAGCTGGGTGAGCGCGTCCTGGAGGGCTCCCACGTGCCGCTCGGTCAGGGCCCGGTGCCGCAGGAGCGGACGGTCGTCGGCGGGATCCTCCCTGGCGCGGGGCAGCGCGAGACGGATCTCGGGCGAGGGGAGCATCAGCCGCAGCTTTACGCTCTGCGGGCGGCTGACCCCGCTCTCGATGTCCAGGACCTGTGCGCTGATGTGTCTGCTCATCGTCTCGGCCGTCAGGGAGAAGACGTCGAGCGTGACGTGGTCCGCCTTGAACGCGGCGGTCAGGTGGGGCCGGAGCGCGACCATCGGGGACGACGCGTCCGCCACGTCGAACGGCTGGTCGGGCTCCCCGGGGCGGGCCGCGGTGGAGCCGCTGCCCTTACGGGTCTTGATCCAGCCCTGTTTGCGCAGGTCGTCCAAGGCGCGCACGACCGTGGCCCGGGACACGTCGAAGCGGACCACCAGCTCCTCTTGGGTCGGCATCCGGTCACCGACGGCGTAGACGCCGTCGCTGATCTCCATACGGAGCTGGTTGGCGATGCGCTGGTACTTCAACGCCTCGCTGTCGTCGTTCCGTTCGTTGGCCACCGGCATACCGTACAACTCCGAGGCACGCCCGTAAAATTACTGAGGCGTACGAAGTGGGACCGGTTTCGCTCCTGACCTGACCGGCTGCTGTGGGCGGCTCGGGCGTGGATGACCGGTCAAATTTGCGGCGGACGGGTCCAATCCTCTTGTGTTGTCTGGTGGTTGGGTTGCAGGCCTGTCAGGTTGGGGATTAATAAGAAAAGACAACTACTCAAGATGATCGGCCGTTGTCTGGTTCGTGCCCCGGCTGTGAAGGAGTGATCCACATGCCTGCCTTCGCTTTGGTCATCGCCCTTGTGGTCATCGGCTTCGAACGGCTGGTCGAGTTCCATTTCGGCGCGGTGGGCGTCGTCGGCCTGGTGATGCTGAGTGTCGGGGTCAAGGCCAAGAACGTGACCTGCAGCTGTATCGGGGCGGCCGTACTCGCCACCCTGCTCGCGCAGTAGTCAGCCGCCCGGCGACGGGCCGCGGCAGCCCGTACGTCCTCGCCGTCCACCGGGAGCCCCGCGGGCTGCATGCCCGTGAGCCCCGTCCGGTGATAGCCCGTCAGAAGATGTCCGGGCACCAGGGCCGGCGCGAGGTCCGGAGCAGCTGGTCCGCGAGGGCTGCCGCGCCCTCCCGTCCCTCCTCGGCCCGGCCGAGCGCCGCGAGCCGTACGGCCGACTCGTCACCCAGGTAGAGCGCGCCGAGGTCCGAGACCGACAACGACAGCTCGGGCGTGGCCGTCGTCGCCGTGCAGGAGGCACCGTCCGGCGAGGCGTCCAGCAGGAAACGGCCGCCCGCCAGACCCGCGGCGTCGTGGACGTCCAGGACGAGACGGCCCGCGGCCGGATACGTACGGGCCTCCAGCGCGCGCCGTACGTCCAGCAGCCGGATCCACAGCAGATCCGCGTGGGTGGTGACCCGGGCCGCGCGCGGGTCCGGAAGGAGCAGCGGGAGCAGGTCGTCGGGGGCGCGGTTGCCGGAGTTGACCGTCTTGATCCAGTCGACGGACAGCAGGAAGTGCCACAGCGCGCGCTGGGCGGCGGTGGTCGTCGCCAGCTGTTCGCGGACGGTCGCCGTGTTGTGCGGGACCTTGGCCTCCCACTTGTCGTCCGTGCCATAGACGCAGGCCGTCGATCCGGCCGTCAGGCGAGCGGTGGACCGCGTTGAAGGGCTCCGTCCAGGGAATGCCGGGGTGGCGGAGGTCGCCCGTGTTGAGGCGCCAGACCCGCTCGCTCCGGCTGACCAGGCCGTGCTGTACGGATCGCAGCCGGTCGTGCAGCTCCGGGCCGATCTTCCGTACGTCCGCGCTGTCGACCAGGTCGATGCGCCCGCCGTCGTCGGGGCCGGACCGGCGCGGGTCCAGGCCGGCCCGCAGGACGTCCACCTGCCACTCGGTGGTCCAGGTGGCGGGGCCGAAGCCGTAGCGCCCGTAGATCGGGTACTCGGCGGCGATCAGGGTCGCCACCACGTCCCCGCGCTCCTTGGCCAGGTCCAGGTCGGTGGCCATCATCCGGCTGAGCAGCCCGCGCCGCCGGTGGGTGGGGGAGACGGTCACATTGCTGATCGCGTCGGCGGGCACCGCGGCGCCGCCGACCACGGTGAGCTCCTGTTCGAAGCTCCGGAAGGTGCCGACACAGCGGCCCGCCTCGAAGGCGCCCTGCGTGCGGTCCGTGTCGATGCCGCTCCGGCGGGTCTCCGCCTCCTGCTCGGTGAACTCCGGCGAGCGCAGGAACCCGGTGGCCAGGGCGCGTGTCCAGTCGGGGATCTCGGCGTCGGTGATCGTGCGGACCTCAAGGCTCATACGGTCACGGTAGGGTCCGGCGGCCAAAAGAGCGTGCGAATTTCTCCGGGCCGGGTGCCGGACGCCGGGTGCCCGGATGTCAGCGCCGGGCGCAGCCGGCCGGACTCCGGATGCAGGACGCCGATGACCGCAGGGCCGGCTCCCGCACCGGTCCGGTCGGGTGCGGTTTACGGACCGCCCGCCCGCCCGCGCCGGTTCGGGGACCGGCCGCTGCTCAGGTGAGCAGGTCGTCGATCTGCGCCTCGCCGACGCGGTACCGGCGGGCGATCTCCGCGCTGCAGTCGTCTGCCGTGCGCTGCGTGTGCTGCCGCCGTACGGATACCTGCTGCTCGTAGCGGATCAGCCGACCCATCCCGGCCCGCAGTTCCGCGTCCGTACGCGCCTCCAGGTCGGAGAGCCCGACCTCGGACAGCATCTCCTCGGCCAGTTGCCGGTACTCCTCGCCGTGCGGGGTGCTCAGTGTCACGTGCCGGGCGGAGGAGCGGACTCGCGAGGGCGCGTCGGCGAGGATCGCGGACAGCCGCCCGAGGTCCAGCTCGTCCCCGCCGGCGGAACCGGAGCCGGCGGCCCGCCGGGTCAGCTCGTCGCGGAGGATGTCGATCCGGCCCTGGAGCAGCCGCCGTACGTAGCTGAGGTCGGCCTCCTCCCGCTGGGAGCCGCGCCGCAGCAGCCGCAGCTCCGGGAGGAGCAGCCGGCCGAGATCGCGGCGCGGCGTGTCCGGGAGTGATGCCGTCCGCTGGAGCGGCGGGCGCGACTGAAGGGCGTCGGCCTGGTGGAGCATGGGCCCATCCTCGGTGCGAGACGGATCGGAGCGAGCTGCGGCAGTGGTGGGTGTCGTGGGGCCGTCCGCACGCGCGTTCGTCTGGACGGTCGTGCGGGTTGTCGGTCCGTGCCCGGGTGTCTGTCCGGCTCCGGCTGTACTCATGCGTTGTCCCCTCCGTTCGGCACGGCCACTGCTCCGGCAGGGCGCATACCGCGTGTCTGCATCGTGCCACTGTGAGTGCTGCACGTGCATGGACACCGCACCCGATCGAACCCGGTTGGCCGCAGGGCATCATGGTTCTATGCGTGCAGTGATACAGAGAGTGAACGGTGCGAGCGTCGTCGTGGACGGCGAAACGGTCGGCGAGATCGAGGGGCGGGGCCTGTGCGTGCTGGTGGGAGTGACGCACGGGGACACGGCGGGGAAGGCGGCCCAGTTGGCGCGCAAGCTGTGGTCCGTACGGCTCTTCGACGACCATGAGAGCGACGGGGTGGAAAAGTCCTGCTCGGACCTCGGCGCGCCGCTGCTGGTGATCTCTCAGTTCACTCTCTACGGTGACGCGCGCAAGGGGCGCCGGCCGACCTGGAACGCCGCGGCCCCCGGCGAGGTCGCCGAGCCGCTGGTCGATGAAGTGGTGGCGCAGCTGCGCTCGCTGGGCGCGCGGGTGGAGACGGGCCGGTTCGGGGCGGACATGAAGCTCTCGCTCACGAACGACGGCCCGTTCACGGTGCTCGTCGAGGTCTGAGCCGCCCCGGGCGGGATGGGCGACGGCAACAGGCCCGAGGAGCCCGTCGCCGGTGATCGGCGGAAGCCGGGGACGCCGGCCGCTCCCGGCTCCCCGGCTCTCGGATTCCGCTCCGGCTTCCCTGCCGCCCCGGGCCCGCGTTTTTGGGCCCTACGGCTCGACCACGACCTCCTGCGACGCCGCCGTGCCGTCCGCCAGCAGGGCCGCGTCCAGCGGGATGTTCCGCTTCACCAGGGCGAGCGCGATCGGCCCCAGCTCGTGGTGGCGGGCCGAGGTGGTGATGAAGCCGAGCTGCCGCCCGTCCTCGCCGTCGGCCGCCAGCCGGATCGGCGTGCCGTGCCCCGGCAGCTCGACCTCGCTGCCGTCCAGGTGCAGGAAGACCAGCCGGCGCGGCGGCTTCCCCAGGTTGTGGACGCGGGCGACCGTCTCCTGCCCGCGGTAGCAGCCCTTCTCGAGGTGGACGGCCGAGCCGATCCAGCCGAGCTCGTGCGGGATGGTGCGGTGGTCGGTCTCCAGGCCGAGGCGCGGCTGGTGCGCCTCGACGCGCAGCGCCTCCACGGCGAGGGTGCCGGCCGCGGGGCCGTGGGTCTCCGCGAAGGACTCCAGCCGGGCGCGGGGCAGGAAGACGTCCCGGCCGTGCGGCGTCTCCCGTACGGCGGCGGCCTCCGGGATCTCGGCGATCGACCCGGCCGGGAGGTGCACGATCGCGTAGTCGTCGGTCGCGTCCTTCACCTCGACCCGGTAGAAGAACTTCATGCTCTCCAGATAGGCGATGAGGTCGCCCCCGGTGCCGGGCTCGACATGCGCCCACGTGGTCTCGCCGTCGTCGACGATGTAGAGCGCGTGTTCGATGTGGCCGTGAGGGGAGAGGATCAGTGCCTCGGTGGCCCGCCCGGCCGGCAGTTCGCTGACGTGCTGCGTGAGCAGCAGATGCAGCCAGCTGAGCCGGTCGTCGCCGGTGACTGTCACGACTCCGCGGTGGGAGAGGTCGGCGAAGCCGATGCCGTCAGCGAGCGCGCGCTGCTCGCGGAACAGGTCCCCGTAGTGCGCTGCGACACCCTCGTCGGGTGCTTCTCCGGCTACGGCGCCCGGCAGCGCCAGCAAGGGGCTCGCTCGGTGATGTGGCTGCATGACACCAGCCTACGGCCCGTCGGCCGCCGCTTTCCCTGTGCGGTCCCCGCCGCCGGCCGGGGCGCTGCTTCCGCCCTCGGCCCGGCCGCTGCCGGGGGCTCCG
>DOWQ01000499.1 GCA_003519485.1 Streptomyces sp.
CCGCCCCCCAGGGCGGCGCCGTCGCCGTGTCAGGACCGCGTGGCGGGGCGCGGGTCCTGCGGACCTCGGGCAGGCCCGCGCGGGCCCCGAGGACGCCTCCCGTCCGGGCGCGCCGGTCAGCGACCCACGACGGTCCTCCTACGACGTCCGGAGGTTCGGCCACGAGGAAGGGGCCGGGGAGATCTCCCCGGCCCCTTCCTCGTCCGCTCGGGACGTGCGGGCGACCCGCTCTCGCACGTCTCAGTGGGCGTGCTGTCCCCGTGAGAACTCGAAGACCCACCCGACCAGGGCGATGACCGACACCGCGAGCCCGATGTAGAAGAGCCACCAGCCGACGGCCAGAGCCGCGAAGCAGATGGCCGCCGCGAGGCCGACGACGAAGGGCCACCAGCTCCACGGCGCGTAGACGCCCTGCTCCCCGGCCCCCTGCTCGATCTCGGCGTACGGGTCGTCCTCAGGGCGTGCGTCGATGCGTCGCGCCACGAGGGCGAGGTAGAAGCCGATCATGCCCGTGAGGCCGGCCGTGAGCAGCAGGGCCGCGGTACCGACCGGCTCCCACCCGCTCCAGAAACCGTAGAGGAGCCAGAAGAAGAGGAAGATCGGGGTCAGGAAGACGAACAGCCTCGTCTCGAGCCTCATCGCTGGTCCTCCTCGTCGTCACGGGCCGGTCGGTCCTCGGGCCGGACGCCGTCGTCGACGATCGTCGCGGACGACTGCTCCGGGCGGGCGTCGCCGGTCGCGAGACGCTCGCGACCGAGGGCCGTCTGGCCGCGACGGTCCGCCTCCCAGTCGAACGGACCATCCGCGTCCGGCTCGACGTGGTCCATGGCAGCGACCTCGGGGTGGTGCAGGTCGAAGGCGGGCGATTCGGAGCGGATCCGCGGCAGGGTGAGGAAGTTGTGCCGCGGGGGCGGGCAGGACGTCGCCCATTCGAGCGAGCGGCCGTAGCCCCAGGGGTCGTCGACCTCGATCTTCGGGGCGTACTTCGCCGTCTTCCAGACGTTGTAGAAGAACGGCAGGACCGACAGGCCCAGCACGAACGAGGCGATCGTGGAGAACGTGTTCAGCGCGGTGAAGCCGTCCGCGGCGAGGTAGTCCGCGTACCGCCGCGGCATGCCCTCGGCACCCAGCCAGTGCTGCACCAGGAACGTGCCGTGGAAGCCGAGGAACAGCGTCCAGAAGGTGATCTTCCCCAGCCGCTCGTCCAGCATCTTGCCGGTGAACTTGGGCCACCAGAAGTGGAAGCCCGCGAACATCGCGAAGACCACGGTGCCGAAGACCACGTAGTGGAAGTGGGCGACGACGAAGTACGAGTCCGAGACGTGGAAGTCCAGCGGCGGCGACGCCAGGATGACCCCGGTCAGCCCGCCGAACAGGAAGGTGACGAGGAAGCCCACCGTCCACAGCATCGGCGTCTCGAAGGACAGCGAGCCCTTCCACATCGTGCCGAGCCAGTTGAAGAACTTCACCCCGGTCGGCACCGCGATCAGGAAGGTCATGAAGGAGAAGAACGGCAGCAGCACGCCGCCCGTGACGTACATGTGGTGCGCCCACACCGTGACCGACAGGCCGGCGATCGCGATCGTCGCGCCGATCAGGCCGATGTAACCGAACATCGGCTTGCGGCTGAAGACCGGGATGATCTCCGAGACGATGCCGAAGAACGGCAGCGCGATGATGTACACCTCGGGGTGCCCGAAGAACCAGAAGAGGTGCTGCCACAGCAGCGCTCCGCCGTTCGCGGCGTCGAAGATGTGCGAGCCGAACTGGCGGTCCGCTTCCAGCGCGAGGAGCGCGGCGGCCAGCACGGGGAACGCCAGCAGCACCAGAAGACCGGTGAGCAGCACGTTCCAGGTGAAGATCGGCATCCGGAACATCGTCATGCCGGGCGCGCGCATGCAGATGATCGTGGTGATGAAGTTGACCGAGCCGAGGATGGTGCCGAAGCCGGAGAAGGCCAGGCCCATGATCCACATGTCGCCGCCGATACCCGGCGAGTGGACCGCGTCGGACAGTGGCGCGTAGGCGAACCAGCCGAAGTCGGCGGCGCCCTGCGGGGTGAGGAAGCCGGCCACCGCGATCAGCGAGCCGAACAGGTACAGCCAGTACGCGAACATGTTCAGCCGCGGGAACGCCACATCTGGCGCACCGATCTGCAACGGCATGATCCAGTTCGCGAAACCGGCGAACAGCGGCGTCGCGAACATCAGCAGCATGATCGTGCCGTGCATCGTGAACGCCTGGTTGAACTGCTCGTTCGAGCTGATCTGCAGGCCGGGCCGGGCGAGTTCGGCGCGCATGAAG
Source organism: Streptomyces sp. (assembly GCA_003519485.1). Taxonomy (GTDB): domain Bacteria; phylum Actinomycetota; class Actinomycetes; order Streptomycetales; family Streptomycetaceae; genus Streptomyces. Next base: position 2,305 of record DOWQ01000499.1, read on the forward strand.
AGCGCCATCACACCGCCGATGCAGAAGAACGCGAACGACGTGACGAGATAGAGCGTGCCGATCGTCTTGTGGTCGGTGGTCGTCAGCCACTGCACCACGACGCTACCCGGCTGCTTGCGGCGCACGGGCGGTGCGGCCGCAGCCGTCACGGCAGCACCCTGGGGTTCATTGAGGATGCTCATGGATTGTTCGTCTCCGCATTCTTGGCGGCGTCAGCCTGGGGGATCCCCGACGGGACGTAGCCGGTCTGGCCCTTCTTCGCCAGGTCCTCCAGATGCTGCTGATAGCGCTCCGGGGAGACCACCTTGACGTTGAAGAGCATGCGGGCGTGGTCGACGCCGCACAGTTCGGCACACTTGCCCATGTAGGTGCCCTCCTTGCTCGGAGTCACCTCGAAGACGTTGGTGTGGCCCGGGATGACGTCCTGCTTCATCAGGAACGGCACCACCCAGAAGGAGTGGATGACGTCCCGCGAGGTCAGGATGAACTGCACCGTCTCGCCCTTGGGCAGCCACAGGGTCGGACCCGGGTTGCCGTTCTGCGGGTTGGAGTCGTTCGGCGTGCCCGCGTCGTGAACGCCCTCGGCGCCCTTCGGCATGACCTCGAGCTTCTTGTCCGGGATCGTGGAGATCGCCGCGGGCAGCTTCGCGGGTGTCGCCGCGTCGCCGTCCACGTCTTCCAGGTAGTTGAAGCCCCAGCTCCACTGGTAGCCCACCACGTTGATGACGTGGTCGGGTGCCTTGGAGGTCTCCAGGATCTTGCTCTCGTCTCGCGCGGTGAAGTAGAAGAGCACCGAGACGATGACGAGCGGAACCACTGTGTACAGGGCTTCGATCGGCATGTTGTACCGAGTCTGCCGTGGAATCTCGATCTTGGTCCTGCTGCGCCTGTGGAAGATGACGCTCCACAGGATCAGGCCCCAGACGAGTACGCCCGTGATGAGCGCAGCCGCCCACGAGCCCTGCCACAGCGAAAGGATCCGCGGCGCCTCTTCCGTGATGGGGGTGGGCATTCCGAGGCGGGGGAAGTCCTCGTATGTGCAACCGGTGGCGGTCGCCAGGACCAGGCCCGCGGCAAGCGCCTGCGGCAGGTTCCGCCGCATCGGGCGCCGCGACGAGCGGTCGGAGCCGTTGGGACTCACGTAGCGCCTTCCCGAGAGTCTCGCCCGCCGACCTGCGGCCGTCTCTGCGTTCGGTCGCCGGGCCTTGTCGCGGGCAGGGGTTTGGATGTTTATGCGGAGCAAACCCTACTGGAAGCGATTTGGGGTCGCGCGGGGAGGGTGCCCAACGCGCCGCCGCTCTCCCCGAAGGGGTGGAATACGGGTCTCCGCACCCCTTCGCCGGCCCCTCACACGCGCCCTCGCCAGGCCGAACTCTCTCTGACGGCCCGTTGCCGGGCGCACGCACGGTGCGACCGGGACGAGCCTTCCGGGCGCCCGCGCGGAGGCCCTGCGGGCGTGTCGCGACGGCTCCCGCCGGCAACGGATGGCGGCCGACGGCCCGGTGGCGGCCCGGGAGAGTTAGCGTTCGAGTGTGCCCTATTTCGACTCCGCGTCCTCCGCACCGCTGCACCCCGTCGCCCGCCAGGCACTGCTGGCCGCCATCGGCGAGGGCTGGGCCGACCCCGCCCGGCTCTACCGCGAGGGGCGGCAGGCCCGGCTGCTGCTCGACGCCGCGCGGGAGGCCGCGGCCGAGGCGGTCGGCTGCCGCACCGACGAACTGGTGTTCACGCCGTCCGGCACCCGTGCGGTGCACGACGGCATCGCCGGGGCCCTGGCGGGGCGCAGGCGCGTCGGACGCCACCTGATGGTGTCGGCCGTCGAACACTCCTCCGTCCTCCACGCGGCCGCGGCCCACGCCGCCGACGGCGGCACGGTCGACGAGATCGGCGTGGACCGTACGGGCCGGGTAAACCCCGGTGCGTACGCCGCCGCCCTGCGCGAGGACACCGCCCTCGCCTGCCTGCAGTCCGCCAATCACGAGGTCGGCACGGAACAGCCCGTCGCCGAGGTGGCGGAGAGTTGCCGGGCGGCGGGCGTGCCGCTGCTGGTGGACGCGGCGCAGTCGCTCGGCTGGGGCCCGGTCGGCGGCGGCTGGTCGCTGCTGACCGCGAGCGCGCACAAGTGGGGCGGACCGTCCGGGGTCGGGCTGCTGGCCGTACGGAAGGGCGTGCGGTTCGCGCCGCGCGGGC
>DOWQ01000567.1:0-11903 GCA_003519485.1 Streptomyces sp.
GGCGGCGGAGGACGGCGGCCGCGGCACGACACCCGCCAAGTCGCCCGTCGCGGTGGGATACGGCGGGGCCGTGTCCAGCGTCGACCCGGACGCCTCGGCGGCCGGCATCGAGGTGCTCCGGCGCGGCGGCAACGCGGCGGACGCGGCGGTGGCCACCGCGGCGGCGCTCGGCGTCACCGAGCCGTACTCGGCCGGCATCGGCGGCGGCGGCTACTTCGTCCACTACGACGCGAAGACGGGCGAGGTCGGCACCATCGACGGCCGGGAGACCGCGCCGCGCAGCGCGGACGAGGCCCTCTTCCTGGAGGACGGCGAGCCGATTCCCTTCGCCGAGGCGGTCACCAGCGGGCTGTCCGTCGGCACCCCGGGCACGGCCGCCACCTGGGAGGGCGCGCTCGACGCCTGGGGCACCAAGTCGCTCGGCCAGGCGCTGGCCCCGGCGCAGCGGATCGCCCGCGGCGGCTTCACGGTCGACGAGACCTTCCGGAAGCAGACCGCCGAGAACGAGGAGCGCTTCCGGGACTTCCCCGCCACGGTGGAGCTGTTCATGCCCGGCGGCGAGCTGCCGGCCGTCGGCTCGACCCTTCGCAACCGCGACCTCGCGCGCACCTACGGCGAGATGGCGCGCAAGGGCGCCGGGGCGCTCTACCGGGGCGAGCTGGCGCGCGACATCGTACGGACCGTCCGTACGCCCCCCACGGCCCCGGAGGCCGACCGCACCGTACGGCCCGGCGACATGACGACCGGCGACCTGGGGGCGTACCGGACGAAGCGTCAGGCGCCCTCCCGCACCGCCTATCGCGGGCTCGACGTCTACGGCATGGCGCCCTCCTCCTCCGGCGGCACGACGGTCGGCGAGGCGCTCAACATCCTGGAGAGCACCGACCTGAAGGCGGCGGACGAGAAGCGGTATCTGCACCGGCTGATCGAGGCGAGCCGGGTGGCCTTCGCCGACCGGGGCCGCTGGGTCGGCGACCCGGCCTTCGAGGACGTGCCGACGCGCGGCCTGCTGTCGCAGCGCTTCGCGGACGCCCGCGCCTGCCTGATCAGCGACGACGCGGTGCTCACCAGCCCGGTGGCGCCCGGCGACCCGAACGACCCGGAGGACTGCGAGGCGGGTGACAAGGCCGCGCCGACGACGTACGAGGGCGAGAGCACCACGCATCTCACCACCGCCGACAAGTGGGGCAACGTCGTCGCCTACACCCTGACCATCGAACAGACCGGCGGCAGCGGCATCACCGTGCCCGGCCGCGGCTTCCTGCTCAACAACGAGCTGACCGACTTCTCCTTCGAGCCCGCCGACCCGGCCGTGCACGACCCGAACCTGCCCGGCCCGGCCAAGCGCCCGCGCTCCTCGATGTCCCCGACCATCGTCCTGGAGGACGGGAAGCCGGTCGTCGCGCTCGGCTCGCCCGGCGGCTCGACGATCATCACCACCGTGCTCCAGACGCTGACGAACCACCTGGACCGCGGCATGCCGCTCGCCGAGGCGATCGCCGCGCCGCGCGCCACGCAGCGCAACACCGCCACCACCCAGATCGAGCCGGGCCTGTGGGATGCCCCGGTACGCCAGGAGCTGGAGGCGATCGGACACCGCTTCGCACGCAACCCGGAGATCGGTGCGGCCACCGGCGTGCAGCTGCTGCCCGACGGCCGCTGGCTGGCGGCGGCGGAGGAGGAGCGCCGGGGCGGCGGCTCGGCGATGGTGGTCCACCCGCACGGGTAGCCCGAGGCGCCGCCACCCACACGGGTGACCGGGATCCGGCGTGTGACACACGCGGCGGAACCTGCCTCCCCGATCTCAGGGGGACTGCTGGGATGATCCTATTGTGCTGTTTCTGCTCCTGCTTCACTTCGCCATGGCGGCATCCGCCGGGGTGCTGGTGGGCCGCCTGGGGCGGAAGGCCTTTCTCGTGCTCGCCGCCGCGCCCGCAGCCGCGGCCGGCTGGGCGCTCGCCCACTGGGGCACCGCGGCCGACGGGGGCACGGTCGGCTGGTCCTGGTCGTGGATCCCGGACTACAACCTGGACGTCGCGCTCCGCATGGACGCCCTCTCATGTCTGATGGTGCTCCTCGCGGGCGGCGTCGGCGCGCTCGTCCTGCTCTACTGCGTACGGTACTTCGACGACTCGGAGCCGCAGCTCGGCCGGTTCGCGGGCACCCTGACAGCATTCGCCGGGGCGATGCTCGGCCTCGTACTCGCCGACGACCTGATCCTGCTCTACGTCTTCTGGGAGCTCACCACCGTCTTCTCCTGGCTGCTCATCGGGCAGGGCAGCGAGAAGCGGAGCAACCGCAGATCCGCTCTCCAGGCGCTGCTTGTCACCACGCTGGGCGGCCTGGCCATGCTTGTGGGCTTCATCATGCTCGGCGAGACCGCGGGCACCTACCGGATCTCCGAGCTGGTGGCACGGCCCCCGCAGCCGGGACTCGCCGTCTCGGTCGCGGTGGCGCTGATCCTCCTGGGCGCGCTGTCGAAGTCGGCGATCTGGCCCTTCAGCCTCTGGCTGCCGGGGGCGATGGCCGCCCCCACCCCGGTCAGCGCCTATCTGCACGCGGCCGCGATGGTGAAGGCGGGCGTGTATCTGCTCGCCCGGCTGGCACCGGGGTTCGCCGACATCGAACCGTGGCGGCCGGTGGTGCTGGTGCTGGGCTCGGTGACGATGTTGCTCGGCGGCTGGCGGGCGATGCGGCTGACCGACCTCAAACTGCTCCTCGCCCACGGCACCGTCAGCCAGCTCGGCTTCCTCACCGTTCTGCTGGGCGCCGGACACCGCGACGTGGCCCTCGCCGGCGTCGCCATGTTCTGCGCCCACGCCCTGTTCAAGTCCTGCCTCTTCCTCGTCGTCGGCATCGTCGACCACGCCGCCGGCAGCCGTGATCTGCGCCGGCTGTCCGGCGTCGGCCGGTCGCTGCCGGGGGTCTGCGCGGTCGCCGTCCTCGCCGGAGCGTCGATGGCCGGGCTGCCGCCCATGCTCGGCTTCGTCACCAAGGAGGCCGCGTTCACGACTCTGCTGCACGGGGACACCACCGAGCGCTGGGCCCTCGCCGCCACGGTCGCCGGCTCCGCCCTCACCACCGCCTACACCCTGCGCTTCCTGTGGGGCGCCTTCTTCCGCAAGCACCGCCCCCATGCGCCCGGGCTGCTGCCCGACACCCGCGTACGGCCCGTGCCGTACGGTTTTGCGGCACCGCCGGTTGCGCTCGCGCTGGCCGGGCTCGTCCTCGGCCCGGTGTCCGGCGCACTCGACCCCCTGTTCGCCGCGTACGCCGGCACCCTCCCGGGCTCGGGCGCCCCGTACCACCTGGCGCTGTGGCACGGGCTCGGGCCGGCGCTCCTGCTGTCGGCGCTGACCTGGGCGGCCGGTGCCCTGCTTTTCGTGCTGCGGCGCCTGCTGCTGCCAGTGCAGCGCCGGCTCGCCTGGCCGGACGCCGAAGACGCCTTCCGCTCCGCGCTGTGGAGCCTGGAGCGGCTCTCGCTCCAGCTCACCGGCGCCGTGCAGCGCGGTTCACTCTCCCTCTACCTCGGCACCGCGCTCGTCGTGCTGATCGGCGCCCAGATCGCCGTGCTCGCTCTCGAACGCCCCTGGCCGGGGCTGGTGGCGCCACGGTTGTGGGACTCGGTGCTGCAAGGTGTCGTGGGGCTGGCGGTGGCGGGCGTCGCGCTGCTGTGCCTGTTCGTACGGCAGCGGATGAAGGCGGTCCTGCTGGTCGGTCTCGCCGGCTATGGCGCGGGTGGTCTCTTCGTCCTGCAGGGCGCGCCCGATCTCGCCCTCACCCAGTTCTCCGTCGAGACCGTGTCGCTCGTCGTCTTCGTCCTCGTCCTGCGGCGGCTGCCGGCCCGGTTCACGGAAAGGTTCACGCCCTGGCGCCGGGCTCTCCAGGGCGTGGTGGCCGTGTGTGCCGGTGTGCTGATGGCCGGGCTGACCTGGTTCGCGGCCTCCGCCCGGCAGGCGGAGCCCGCCGGCCGGGCTTTGGTGCACGCCACCGAGGAGGAGGGCGTGAAAAACGTCGTCTCCACCATCCTCGTGGACCTGCGGGCATGGGACACCCTGGGGGAGTCCGCCGTCCTCGCAGTCGCCGCGGTCGGTGTCACGAGCCTGGTATTCCTGCGCCGCCGGGTGGGCTCACCCGGCGTGGTCGCCCGCCGGGGTGCCGGCTCGGGTGCCCGGGTCTGGCAGCTGCCCGCCGGCGGCCCGCACATCTCGGCCGGCGACACGCCCGAGCGCACCTGGCTCGCGGCCGGGGACACGCTCGCTGCCGAGCGCCGCTCGGTGGTCTTCGAGGTCATCGCCCGGCTGACGTTCCATCCGATGCTGGTGCTCTCCCTCTATCTGCTGTTCTGTGCCGAGAGCTACCCCGGCGGCGGCTTCACCGCCGGGCTGGTCGCAGGGCTCGCCCTCGTCGTGCGCTATCTGGCGGGCGGGCGCTTCGAACTGGCAGAAGCGGCGCCGCTCGATGCGGGCACCCTGCTCGGCACCGGGCTGCTGGTGATGACCGGGACCGGGCTCGGAGGCATGGTCTTCGGCTCGGATGTGCTCCAAAACGGCGTGTACCACGGCGAACTGCCGGTGATCGGATCGTTCCACGTGGCCAGCTCTGTCGTGTTCGACACGGGCATCTATCTGCTGGTCCTCGGCGTCGTGCTGGACATCACGCGCAGCCTCGGCGGTCAGATCGACCGGCGGATGGAGCGGCGCACGGAGCAGCAGAGCGAGCAGCCGGCCGAGGAACGGGAAGAGTACGGTCCCCGGCCCGGCCCCGGCGGGGAGGCCGCCCTGTGACTGTCGCCCTCCCCCTGCTCGTCGCCGGCGGTGTGCTCTTCATGGCCGGCACGGCGCTGCTGCTCACTCGGTCACTGACCCGCATTCTGCTCGGAGCCGTCCTCATCGGGAACGGCGTCAACATCCTGTTCCTGTCCACCACGGGCCGGACCGGCGACACCCCGCTGCTCTATCCCGGCACCGACCCGGGCCAGGTCACCGACCCGCTGCCGCAGGCCATGGCGCTCACCGCCATTGTCATCACCCTCGCCGTGACCGCGTTCCTGCTGGCCATGGTCTACCGCAGCTGGCAGCTGACCGGCAGCGACGAGGTCCCGGACGACATCGAGGACCGCCGCGTCGCGCTGCGCGCCGAGGAGACCGCCGAGCGGGCCCGGCTGCAGGACGAGTACAAAAAGCTCCGCCGGCAGTACGCGAACGCCGCCCGGGACGGAGGCGCCGCAGGCAAGGCCCGGGGCCGGGTCGTCCGCGCCCGCGCCGAATACGAGCAGTCGCGCAGCAGGTTGCGCCGCCGGCTCAGGGCCGACCGGTTGCAGCAGCCGGACACCACCGACGCCTCGTCGGATCTGTGGGACCACGTGCTCGGGGAGGACAGATGACGGCCCTGGCCCACTCCCTGGTGCCGCTGCCGGTGGTCCTGCCGCTGCTCGCAGCCGGGCTGAAACTCGCGGTCGGCGCGCGGCTCCAGCGCACCCAGCGCGGCATCAGTGTCGCCGTGCTCGTGGGGGTGCTGGCCATCTCCGTCGTGCTGCTCGTGGCCGCCGACAGTGATGGCCCGCAGGTGGTGCACCTCGGCGGCTGGGCGCCCCCGGTCGGTATCGTCCTGGTCGCGGACCGGTTGTCGGCGCTCATGCTGACGATCTCCTCCTCTGTGACGCTGTGTGTGCTCGTCTACTCCCTCAGCCAGGGCATGGCGGACCGCGATGAGGTGACACCGCTCTCCGTCTTCCACCCCTCCTATCTGGTCCTGGTCGCCGGAGTGTCGAACACCTTTTTGGCCGGCGACCTGTTCAACCTCTATGTCGGTTTCGAGATCATGCTGACGGCCAGCTATGTGCTGCTCACCGTCGGCGGTACACAGGCCCGGGTGCGCGCCGGGTCCGCCTACGTCGTGGTGTCGCTGCTCTCCTCGCTGCTGTTCGCGGCGGCGATCGCCATGGTCTACGCGGCGACGGGCACGGTGACCATGGCGCAGATGACCGAGCGGATGGATGCGCTGCCGCCCGCGGTCCGCTCCTCCCTGGAGCTGATGCTGTTGCTCGTCTTCGGCATCAAGGCCGCCGTCTTCCCGCTCGGTGCCTGGCTGCCCGACTCCTATCCCACAGCCCCGGCCCCGGTGACTGCGGTCTTCGCCGGCCTGCTCACCAAGGTCGGCGTCTACTCGATGCTGCGCACCCAGACTCTGCTCTTTCCCGACAGCCGACTGGCGACCGTTTTGACGGTGGTCGCCCTGCTGTCGATGATCGTCGGTATTCTGGGCGCCGTCGCGCAGAGCGATCTCAAGCGACTGCTGTCGTTCACTCTCATCAGCCACATCGGTTACATGGTCTTCGGGATCGCGTTGGCGTCCGTGCGCGGCATCGCCGGAGCCGTCTTCTACGTCGCTCACCACATCACCGTGCAGACCACGCTCTTCCTGGTGGCCGGGCTGGTGGAGCGGCGCGGTGGCACCTGCGATCTGCAGCGCCTGGGCGGACTGGCCAAGCTGTCTCCGGTGCTCGCGGCAGTCTTCTTCGTCCCGGCGATGAATCTGGCCGGGATCCCGCCGCTCTCCGGCTTCCTGGGCAAGCTGGGCTTGTTGCGCGCGGGCGTCGCCGATGGCGGTGTATGGGCGTACGTCCTGGTGGCGGGCGGGGCGCTGACGAGTCTGCTCACCCTGTACACCATGGCGAAGGTGTGGAACCTTGCCTTCTGGCGGGGCGCGCCCCCGGAACTCACCGAGGGCATCGTGCTGGAGTCCGACGACCCGGACGAGGGCGAGGACAACTCCGGCAACGGCACGGACAGCGTGTCCGGCACGCCGACGGGGCCGGCGGACAATGCCCGGTCGGCCGCCGCGTCGCTAAGCGGACGCGCCATCACCACCAGCGTGCGGTTGCCCGGACCGATGCTCGGTACGACCATCGCCCTGGTGGCGCTCGGCCTGGCGTTCACCGTGCTGGCCGGCCCTCTGGTCGGCCTGGCCGACCGGGCGGCCGTCGAACTGCTCGCACGGACCCCGTACATCGAGGCGGTGCTCAACCCGTGAAACCACCCTGGAGTATCACCATCGGTCGCCCGGGGAGGCGGCAACGTGTGGTGCAGCTGCCGCTCGTGGCCTGGCTCGCCATCATGTGGAGCCTGCTGTGGGGCACGTTCACCCCGGGCAACCTCATCTCCGGGCTCGTCGTCGGCCTCGTCCTGACGCTCGCCTTCCCGCTGCCGCCGCTCGACATCGGGCTTCGCTTCCATCCGGCCGGGATCGTGCGGCTGGTGGCGCGGTTCTCGAAGGATCTGGTGCTCGCCACGCTGCGGGTGTCCGGGCAGATCCTGAGCCCGGGCCCGCTGCCCTGCGCGATACTCGAACTGCCGCTGCGCTCCCGCAGCGATCTGATGCTCACGGTGACGACGCTGGTCGTCCAGTCGGTGCCGGGCAGTACCGTGGTGGAGATCCGCAGGGAGACCTCCACACTCTATCTGCATGTGCTGGGCGCCGGTGACGAGGCGGCCATGGAAGCCGCCCAGCGCGAGGTCCTGGAGCAGGAGGAGCGGGTGGTACGGGCATTCGGGACGGCCGAGCAGATCGCCCGGTTCGGCGGAGCGGGCGGCGAACGCGGGGGCCGGCGGGCACACCGGGGGAGCGGAGGCGCTCGGGCATGAGCTTCTGGTTCGCGGTGGTCTATGCGCTGCTGGGTTGTGCCGGGGTGATGGTGCTGGTCCGGATGTGGATCGGCCCCTCGATGCTGGACCGTGCCGTCTCCCTCGACACCCTGCTGTCGATCGCCGTTGCCGCGATCGGCACTCTCGCCGCTCAGCGACAGACCCCGTTCTTCCTGCCGATCCTGCTGGTGGTGGCCTTCCTCGGCTTCACCGGCTCGGTGAGCATCGCCCGTTTCATCTCCGTCCAGGACAGCAGACGCCCGCCCGCCAAGGGCGGACAGCGCGAACCCGCGCCGGACCGGGGCGCCGTCGGGGAAGCAGGGGAAGTGGAGGACCAGTGGTGAACGGATGGGTACAGGCGGCGGATATCGCGGGGATGGTGTGCCTGGTGCTGGGCGCGGCCCTGTGCTTCGTGGCGGGAATCGGGCTGCTGCGGCTGTCCGACGTGCTGGCCCGGCTGCACGCGGCGACCAAGCCGCAAGCGCTGGGTCTACTGCTGGTCCTGCTCGGGGTGGCGCTGCGGCTGCGCTCGGGCATCGATCTCGGCACGCTGGCTTTGGTCGGCTTGTTCATGCTGACGACGATTCCGGTGGCCGCGCACATGGTGGGCCGGGCCGCGTACAGAACGGGCCAGGTGACCCGCGACGACCTCGTCCGTGACGAACTGGACGAGCGGCTGAGCGAGTCCGGACAGTGACCCCGCGCCGTACGCTGGGCGCCATGACCCTCGACGAGCTCGCCCGAGCGCCCTACGTACGGCTCGTGACCTACCGGCGGGACGGCACCCCGGTGCCCACGCCCGTCTGGGCCGCGGCGGGCGACGGCCGGCTCTACGTCTGGACGCGGAGCGACTCCGGCAAGGTCAAGCGCATCCGCAACAGCGGCCGGGTGACCGTCACCCCCTGCGACGCGCGGGGCAACGTGACCGGGGGAGCGCCCTCCGCCGAGGGCGAGGCCGTGCTGCTGGACGGGACCGAGCTGCCCCGGGTGCGCCGGGCGCTGGCCGGCAAGTACGGCTGGCGCTTCCGGATCGTCGACGGCGGCGGAGCGCTGCTGCGCCTCGGCAAGCGCCCGCACACCGGAATCGCCGTCACCCTCTGAGGGGCCGGCGCCGCGGTGAGTTGCCGTCGGCACCGCTGAACTGCCGTCGAACTGCCGCCGAACCACTGCCCACTGCCGAACCGCCGCCGAACACCCCCGGCACCGCCCTGCCCGTACGCCGACCGTCGCCCGGCCCGCCTGTACGACCGCTGCCCGACCGTGCCGCACCGTGCCGGGGCCGTTCCGGGTGGTCGCGAAACCCCGCTGACCACGACCGCTGTCGCCCGTTGCGGTATGAAAGCTGATCAACTCCGGTCCTTTACGGCGATGGTCTTGCCACGGCCCATGGAGCGGCTTACGTTCTCCCTCTACGCACCGCCTCTACGGGCGTAGAAGCTCTCTGACAGCAGCGGGGGAGCGGGGGCCCCGTCACCGCACAGCGCAGTGAAGGAGCAGCTCATGGCCAGCATTGTGCGCGCCGCACTGGTCCAGGCGACGTGGACCGGCGACACCGAGTCGATGATCGCCAAACATGAGGAGCACGCCCGGGAAGCGGCCCGGCAGGGCGCGAAGGTGATCGGCTTTCAAGAGGTCTTCAACGCCCCGTACTTCTGCCAGGTCCAGGACCCCGAGCACTACCGCTGGGCCGAGCCCGTGCCCGACGGGCCGACCGTGCAGCGGATGCGCAGGCTGGCGCGGGAGACCGGGATGGTCATCGTCGTCCCGGTGTTCGAGGTCGAGCAGTCCGGCTTCTACTACAACACCGCGGCCGTGATCGACGCCGACGGCACCGTCCTCGGCACCTATCGCAAGCACCACATCCCGCAGGTCAAGGGGTTCTGGGAGAAGTTCTACTTCAAGCCGGGCAACCTCGGCTGGCCCGTCTTCGACACCGCGGTCGGCAGGATCGGCGTCTACATCTGCTACGACCGCCACTTCCCCGAGGGCTGGCGCGCGCTCGGCCTCGCCGGCGCCCAGCTCGTCTACAACCCGTCGGCCACCTCCCGCGGCCTCTCCGGATATCTCTGGCAGCTGGAGCAGCCCGCCGCGGCCGTCGCCAACGAATACTTCATCGCCGCGATCAACCGCGTCGGCCAGGAGGAGTACGGCGACAACGACTTCTACGGCACCAGCTACTTCGTCGACCCGCGCGGCCAGTTCGTCGGGGAGGTCGCCAGCGACAAGGAGGAGGAGCTCGTCGTCCGCGACCTCGACCTCGCCCTGATCGACGAGGTCCGGCAGCAGTGGGCCTTCTACCGCGACCGCCGCCCCGACGCGTACGAGGGGCTGGTGCGTCCGTGACGCTGTTCTCCTCGCCGGCCCACCGGCCGGCCGCCCCCAGCAGCCCCGGCTCCGCGCACCCGACCGTCGCCCGGTCCGGCACCCGCCCCGCCCTGCACGCCCGGCACCGCGCCGTCATGCCCGACTGGCTCGCCCTCTACTACGAGGACCCGATCGAGCTGACGCACGGCGAGGGCCGGCACGTCTGGGACGCCGAGGGGCGCCGCTATCTCGACTTCTTCGGCGGCATCCTCACCACCATGACCGCGCACGCCCTCCCCGAGGTGACCGCGGCCGTCAGCGAGCAGGCCGGCCGCATCCTGCACACCTCCACGCTCTACCTCGACCGGCACATGGTGGAGCTCGCCGAGCGGATCGCCACCCTGTCCGGCATCCCGGACGCCCGCGTCTTCTTCACCACCTCCGGCACCGAGGCCAATGACGCGGCACTCCTGCTGGCGACGTCGTACCGCCGGTCGAACCAGATCCTGGCGATGCGCAACAGCTACCACGGCCGGTCCTTCTCCTCGGTCGCCGTCACCGGCAACGCCGGCTGGTCGCCGACGAGCCTGTCCCCGTTCCAAACGCTGTACGTGCACGGCGGCGTCCGCAGCAGCGGCCCGTACGCCGAGCTGCCCGATGCCGACTTCACCGCCGCGTGCGTCGCCGACCTGGAGGACATGCTCGGCCAGACGCACGGCAACGTCGCCGCGCTGATCGCCGAACCGGTCCAGGGCGTCGGCGGCTTCACCGCGCCCCCCGACGGCCTCTACGCCGCGTTCCGCGAGGTGCTGGACCGGCACGGCATCCTCTGGATCAGCGACGAGGTGCAGACCGGCTGGGGCCGCACCGGCGACCACTTCTGGGGCTGGCAGGCGCACGCCGCCGCCGGCCCGCCCGACCTGCTCACCTTCGCCAAGGGCATCGGCAACGGCATGTCCGTCGGCGGCGTCGTCGCCCGCGCCGAGGTCATGAACTGCCTCGACGCCAACTCCATCTCCACCTTCGGCGGCAGCCCCGTCACCATGGCGGCCGGCCTCGCCAACCTCACCTACCTGCTGGAGCACGACCTGCAGAGCAACGCCCGCCGGGTCGGCGGCCTGCTCATCGAACGGCTGCGGGCCGCCGGCGCCCGCCTCCCCGTCGTACGGGAGGTGCGCGGCCGGGGGCTGATGATCGGCATCGAGCTCGCCGGCGCCGACGGCGAGCCGTCCCCGCGCGCGGCCTCCCTCGCCATCGAATACGCCCGCGAACAGGGCCTGCTGATCGGCAAGGGCGGCCGGGGCGCCGGCACCCTGCGCATCGCGCCGCCGCTCAGCCTCAACATCGCCGAGGCCGAGGAGGGCGCCGTGCTCCTGGAAGAGGCACTGCGGCAGGTGCAGTCCACCATCGACGGGGAGAGGCAGCCATGACCCGCACACTCATCCGCGGCGGACTCGTCGTCACGGCCGCGGAGGAGACGCACGCCGACGTCCTGATCGAGAACGGCCGCGTCGCCGCACTCGCCGCGCACGGCAGCGCGTACGGAGCGGGCTGGACCGCCGACCGTACGTTCGACGCCGCCGGCAAGTACGTCATCCCGGGCGGCGTCGACGCGCACACCCACATGGAGTTCCCGTTCGGCGGCACCTTCTCCTCCGACACCTTCGAGACCGGCACCCGCGCGGCCGCCTGGGGCGGCACCACGACGATCGTCGACTTCGCCGTCCAGAAGCGCGGCCACGCGCTGCGCGAGGGGCTCGACGCGTACTACGCGAAGGCCGACGGCAACTGCGCCGTCGACTACGCCTTCCACATGATCATGTCCGATGTCCACGAGGGCTCCCTCAAGGAGATGGACCTCCTGGTGGCCGAGGGCATCACCTCGTTCAAGCTGTTCATGGCCTACCCCGGGGTCTTCTACAGCGACGACGGCCAGATCCTGCGCGCCATGCA
>DOWQ01000567.1:11999-16584 GCA_003519485.1 Streptomyces sp.
CCCCTCTACGTCGTGCACGTGTCCGCCGAGGAGGCCGTCGCCGAGCTGGCGCAGGCCCGCGACAAGGGACTGCCCGTCTTCGGCGAGACCTGCCCGCAGTATCTGTTCCTGTCCACCGACAACCTCGCCGAACCGGACTTCGCGGGCGCCAAGTACGTCTGCTCCACCCCGCTGCGGCCGAGCGAGCACCAGGCCGCCCTCTGGCGGGCGCTGCGCACCGACGACCTCCAGGTGGTCTCCACCGACCACTGCCCGTTCTGCTTCAGCGGCCAGAAGGAGCTGGGGCGCGGCGACTTCTCCAAGATCCCCAACGGGATGCCGGGCGTGGAGAACCGGATGGACCTGCTCCACCAGGGCGTCGTCGACGGGCACATCACCCGCCGCCGCTGGATCGACATCGCCTGCGCGAGCCCGGCCCGGATGTTCGGCCTCTACCCGAAGAAGGGCACCATCGCGCCCGGCGCCGACGCGGACATCGTCATCTACGACCCGCACGCCGAGCACGTCATCTCCGCCGAGACCCACCACATGAACGTCGACTACTCAGCCTACGAGGGCAAGCGCATCACCGGCCGGGTCGAGACCGTCCTGTCCCGCGGCGAGCCCGTCGTCAACGGCGGCCGGTTCACCGGCCGCGCCGGACACGGCCAGTACGTCCCGCGGGGCGTCTGCCAACACCTCAACAGCTAGCCGGGAGCGATGATGGACTTCGGCCTCGTCCTGCAGACCGACCCGCCCGCGTCGGCCGTCGTCAGCCTGATGCGCCGCGCCGAGCGCAACGGCTTCCGCTACGGCTGGACGTTCGACTCCGCCGTGCTCTGGCAGGAGCCGTACGTCATCCACAGCCGCATCCTGGAGCACACCGAGCGGCTCGTCGTCGGCCCGATGGTGACCAACCCGGGCACCCGCACCTGGGAGGTCACCGCCTCCACCTTCGCCACGCTCAACGACATGTACGGCAACCGCACCGTCTGCGGCATCGGCCGCGGCGACTCCGCGATGCGCGTCGCGGGCCGCAAGCCGAACACGCTGGCACGGCTCGAGGAGGCCATCGGCGTCATCCGCGACCTCGCCGAGGGCCGCGAGGCCGAGGTCGACGGCACGGCGCTGCGGCTGCCCTGGGTGCGCGACGGCAGCCTCCCGGTGTGGATGGCGGCGTACGGGCCCAAGGCCCTGGCGCTGGCCGGGCAGAAGGCGGACGGCTTCATCCTCCAGCTCGCCGACCCGTACCTGACGGAGTGGATGGTCCGCGCGGTGCGCGTCGCGGCGGTCGAGGCCGGCCGTGACCCGGACTCCGTGACGATCTGCGTGGCCGCGCCCGCGTACGTCACCGAGGGGGACGGGCCGGAGGAGCTGGCGCACGCCCGCGAGCAGTGCCGGTGGTTCGGCGGCATGGTCGGCAACCACGTCGCCGACCTGGTCTCGCGCTACGGCGAGCACTCCGACCTGGTGCCGGACGCCCTCACCGCGTACATCAAGCAGCGGCAGGGCTACGACTACGCGCACCACGGCCGCTCGGGCAACCCCGACACCGCCTTCGTCCCCGACGAGATCATCGACCGCTTCTGCCTGCTGGGCCCGCCCGAGGCGCACATCGAGAAGCTGGAACGGCTGCGCGGGCTGGGCGTCGACCAGTTCGCCGTCTACGCCATGCACGACGCCAAGGAGGCGACCGTCGACACGTACGGCTCCCATGTCATCCCGGCACTGACCGGCTGAACCTCGCGGCCGGCGGCCGGCTGACCGATCGACCTCAGCGGGCGGCCCGCTGCCGCTCCGGTAGCGGCCGGCCCGCCGGGGACATCTGCACCCGGTGCCGGCACCCGCGCTCCGTGCCGAAAACCCGCCCGGCACGCCGCACGCCGCACCCGCAGAACGGCAGCACCCGCAGCACCGCCGTATCCGCCTCGCAGCTCGCAGCCCCGCCCCCCTCAACCGGACCCACGCCCGGCCCCCGCCCGCACGTGCCGTTCGGCCTCCCCGTCCCAGCGAACGAATGGCCGCCACATGACGGACACCGCACCGGCATCGCCCCTCGGCCCACCCGCTCCCTCCCCGGAGATACACCAGGTCGGCCACCCCGACGGCCGCGTCGAGCTCGCCGAGGGCACCCGGCTGCCCGACAGCCCGTTCGCCAACGCCGACCTCCAGCCGGTCCCCGTCGCCGACCGCCACTGGACCACCTACAACTTCACCGCGCTGTGGGTCGGCATGGCCCACAACATCCCGTCCTGGACGCTGGCCTCCGGACTCGTCGCGCTCGGCATGGACTGGAAGCAGGCCGTGCTCACCATCGGCCTCGGCAACATCATCGTGCTGCTGCCGATGCTGCTCACCGGGCACGCCGGCCCCAAGTACGGCATTCCCTTCCCCGTCCTGGCGCGGGCCTCCTTCGGGCTGCGCGGGGCCAACCTGCCCGCGCTCGTACGGGCCGCCGTCGCCTGTGCCTGGTTCGGCATCCAGACCTGGATCGGCGGACAGGGCATCTACATCCTGCTCGGCAAGATGTTCGGCGGCGGCTGGGAGGACGCCGCGCCGATCGGCGGCTACCCATGGACCCTCTGGCTCTGCTTCTTCGCCTTCTGGGTCTTCGAACTCGCCGTCATCTACCGCGGCATGGAGACCCTGCGCCGTTTCGAGAACTGGGCGGGGCCCATCGTCCTCGTCGGCGCCGGCGTGCTGCTGTGGTGGGTCGCGGACGCGGCGGGCGGCTTCGGCCCGCTGCTCGACCAGCCCTCCTCGCTGGGCTGGGGCGCCGACTTCTGGAAGGTCTTCTTCCCGGCCCTGATGGGCATGATCGGCTTCTGGGCGACGCTGTCGCTGAACATCCCCGACTTCACCCGCTTCGGCAAGGGACAGCGCGCCCAGGTCTGGGGCCAGACCCTCGGCCTGCCCACCACGATGACCCTCTTCGCCCTGCTCTCGGTGCTCGTCACCTCGGGCTCACAGGCCGTCTACGGTGAGCCGATCTGGGACCCGGTCGCCCTGGCGGGCAAGGCCGACAACGCCTTCGGGCTGCTCTTCGCCCTGATGATGGTGCTGATCGCGACGATCTCCGCGAACATCGCGGCCAACGTCGTCTCACCCGCCTACGACCTGGCGAACCTCGCGCCGCGCTTCATCAACTTCCGCACCGGGGCGCTGATCACGGGCGTGGTCGGCATCGTCATCATGCCGTGGAAGCTGATCGCCACCCCGGAGCTGTACATCTTCACCTGGCTCGGGGTCGTCGGCGGACTGCTCGGCACCGTCGCCGGCATCCTCATCGCTGACTACTGGATCGTCCGGCGGACCGTCCTCGACCTCACGGACCTCTATCTGCCGGGCGGCCGGTACTGGTACACCGGCGGCTGGAACTTGCGCGCACTGCTCGCCTTCGGCGTCGGCGGACTGCTCGCGGTCGGCGGCTCGCACTCCGCTGCCGGCAAGGGGCCCTTCCCGGAGGACGGCCTGATCCCCTTCCTCCGGCCGCTGGCGGACTACGGCTGGGCGGTCGGCCTGACGGCCTCGCTCCTCCTCTACACGCTGCTCATGCGCCGCACCCGGAGTTCACTCCGCTGACCTGTGTGGTTCACGCCCGGGGCGCGGACTGTCACCGGCACGTGTTTCGATGGGGCATATGATCGAGAACTTGTCCGCGGAGGACTGGACCAAGCTGCTGGCAGCCACTGAGCAGGCCGTGCGGGAGGCGGTCGCCGCGGAGGTCATGCCGCGGTTCCGGCAGCTCGCCTCCCACGAGATCGACGAGAAGAGCGGCCCGCACGATCTCGTCACGATCGCCGACCGGCTGGCCGAGGAGCGGCTGACCGCGTCCCTCCCCGGGCTGCTGCCCGGCTCGGTCGTCGTCGGCGAGGAGGCCGTGTCGGCCGACGCCGGCGTGCTCGACGCACTGAGCGGTACGGACCCGGTCTGGATCGTGGACCCGGTCGACGGCACCCGCCAGTTCGTGCACGGCGACCCGGGCTTCTCCACCCTGGTCACGCTGGCGCACGGCGGCGAGCTGCTCGCCTCCTGGACGTACGCGCCCGCGACCGAGCGGATGGCGGTCGCGGTGCGGGGCGGCGGGGCCCGGCTCAACGGCCGGACGCTGCGGTGCGGCACCACCGTGCCCGGCGAGGTCCTGGAGATCGCCACCTCGCACCCCGACTTCACCTCGCTGGAGGAGGACCGCTCCTTCGCCCGGCTCGTGGTCGACGGCGTGGTGCCGCGGCCGTGCGGCTCGGCGGGGCTGGAGTACCTGCATGTCGCCCAGGGCAGCCTGGGGGCGGTGGCCTTCGGCTGGGAGAACGCCTGGGACCACGCGGCCGGCCTGCTGCTCGTCGCCGAGGCCGGCGGCGCGAGCGCGACGCTGACCGGCGAGCCGTTCCGGATCGCCGGGGGCAACGCCCTGCCGTTCACGGCGGCCCGGGACGAGGCCACGGCCCAGCGGGTGCTGGAACTGATGCGGAGCTCGGAACTGCCGCGCAAGCGCGAGCAGGGCGGCGCCTGAGCGGCGTCTGGAACGGCGCCGCTCCGGGCCCTGAACGGGGGGCCGGGGGCGCGCCGACTTCTGAGCGGGGGGCGAAGGCCGGTCGGAGGCCGACCG